>CASDXQ010000040.1 GCA_949285145.1 uncultured Spirochaetales bacterium
CAAGCTTTTCTCATCACTTTTTTCCGTAGACTACCATGTGACAATGATACTAGGTGCCGTATTTGTGGTTGTCTATACATTCCTCGGCGGTTTTCTTGCCGAGAGTGCCAGCGATTTCATGCAGGCTGTCGTGATGGTTCTCGCGCTCATTCTTGTTCTGACTTTCGGTACAATCGCGGCAGGCGGACCCGCCGCTGTCTTTGATAACCTTGCCTCCATTCCCGGTTTTCTTCACTTGTCAAGCACGGCAAATCCCCTTACGGGTGCTGATGGACACCAGATGATCACAGACGGACTTCCGCTTTTCGC
The DNA here is from genome assembly GCA_949285145.1 of uncultured Spirochaetales bacterium. Taxonomy (GTDB): domain Bacteria; phylum Spirochaetota; class Spirochaetia; order Sphaerochaetales; family Sphaerochaetaceae; genus Bullifex. The sequence goes on from CASDXQ010000040.1 coordinate 310, forward strand.
TGATGCGTCTCCGTACGGGGTGATTTCCGCACTTTCAATGCTTGCATGGGGACTCGGGTATTTCGGCATGCCGCAGGTGCTGCTGCGTTTCATGGCCATAAGGCACAGAGAAGAACTCAGGAAAAGCCGCAGGATTGCGACAGTATGGTGTGTGGTCTCGCTCCTTGCAGCCATTGCAATCGGTCTGATGGGAAGGGCGCTGTACCCGGCTGTATTCACCACTAACTCTGATGCGGAGACAATATTCTCCTACATTGCTTCAACGCTCATGCATCCTCTGTTTGCCGGTCTTGTGAGCGCAGGCATACTTGCTGCGACTATATCGAGTTCGGATTCCTATCTTCTGATTGCCGCATCCGCGTTCTCGAAGAATCTCTGGCAGAGACTCTTCAGAAAGAAGGCTTCCGACAAGGAGATCATGCAGGTAGGACGTATTGCACTGGTGGCCATTGCTGTCATCGGGGCTCTCATAGCCATGGATGAAGACAGTGTCATATTCACAATCGTGAGCTTTGCCTGGGCCGGTTTCGGTGCGACATTCGGTCCTCTCATGCTTTTCTCCCTCTTCTGGAAAAGAACTACGAGAAGCGGTGCTGTTGCCGGCATGATTTCAGGTGGTGTTATGGTTTTCGTGTGGAATTTCCTTATCAAGCCTCTTGGCGGCATCTTCGCTATATATGAACTGCTGCCGGCATTTATAGTTTCATCCGTTTTCATTGTTGTCGTATCTCTTCTTTCTCCGGAACCTGATGAAGAGATGAAAAGGGAATTCGACATGGCAAGAAACTGACGGCAGTCAGCTTTGTTCATGATGGGGGAGCTTGAGGCTCCCTTTTTTTGTTGAAAGGACTGCTAAATGGCTGATACTTCCGGGTCAGATGGCCATTACTGGTAAAACTATATACAACGTGTGTTACTTCATTGTATGTTCGATTACTATTTATTTGTATGTAAATGAGTTAATAAAATGGCTAAGAAATAATCAGAAAGTGTGTTGACAATATTTCAGTTTCTTGATAAGTTTCTATTCACGCATGTGGGAGTAGCGAAGCTGGTTATCGCGCTGGCCTGTCACGCCGGAGATCGCGGGTTCGAGCCCCGTCTCTCACGAATTCGAATAAGTCCTTGCATAGTAAGGACTTATTTTGTTATTTAGTGGTTTTTGATTTGGGAAATTTAAAGCAGATTTGAACCAAATTTAGACCAATTGAGAGTCGGACTTCTGTCTTTTGCAACGTATTTTCCAAAACTAAGTACTACTTACGACGCATTTTCCACAGTAAAACTAGCATAGGAGCGAAGTATGAAGTACAGGAGAAAGTACACTCTTTATTCTGTTTTGAATGCAAAAGGCAAGAAGGTTTGGTACTTCCGAATTTATCTGCCTGATGGCACTCGAAGAGCCAAGACAACTGGTTGCAATTCTCGGGAAAAGGCAATGAAGTATGTTGATGAGCTTCTCGATGATGAAACCATGCTCAGGAAGGTCTTTGAATCCGACCTGATTGTTGCAACCTGAATTCTGCTTTAATAACTATGGCATCTGAATAGAGAACAGCTTGTCAGCAGCCTCAGAGGGCAGGCATTCAAGCAGCTTTGCAAGGTATTCCCTCTGTGTTTTGCTCACCAGTCCTTTAAGCTCCTTTGCCTTTTTCAGTTAAAATTGTTAAAATATGACAATTACTCCTTCATTGACCCCAAAGCTGCGGCCATATCGACGATATCAGGATGCTGTTTCATATCCTCTTCAATAAGGTGATTGAGAAAGCCGGACTTTGATCCGAAGTGAGTTGCTCTCAACTCAACGTATTTCACATTGTCTTCTTTGAGGGAATATGTGACGACCTTTGTCTTCTGCTTCACTTCGGTCTTGTCCTTATGATTGGATGGTGTGTTGTAGAAGGCATCAAGAAAACTTCCTTTTTCTCTGCTCATATTTATTTTCTCTTTTACTTATGGATTTATTGATGTATGTATCTATTCGTTTATTTAAGTCTTTATTCATTGAGCCTGATTCGCTCTATCACCTCGTCTGCAAGAACAAGGTAGTCATCGCTGGCTTTGGACTTCACCTCATCCAGAAAAGGATCGATACGCTTTGCTTGGGCTTCTTCCATTTTTATTGATTGTCTTATTTTTACACCGAATACGGATGTTTTCATATCAGATGCAATTCCATTAAGAGATTCAAGAACCTCGTTACCAAGTCTAGTCCTCGGATTGAATCTGGTAAGAAGAATTCCAAGTATGTCTATCTCATGCTTTCCTTTCGTATTCACAACGCTGATGATTTCAAAAAGGGAAGACAGCCCCTGCAATGAGAATGCGGAGGCGTTTACTGGCACAATCACGTAGTCTGAAGCATTGAATCCGTTGAGAGACAGTATTCCAAGGGATGGCGGTGCATCTATTATGCAAATGTCATATTCATCCTGATATGGCTCAAGCTTCGAGGCCAGTATTCCGAATGCATATGGCTGAGTCAGTCTTCTGTCAGCATCTGCAAAGAGTATGGAGCAAGGAATGAGGTCTCCGGCATATGTGTTTATCCGGACATCTCCGATACTCACATCGCTTGTCATCAGTTCAAGCATTCCGGGAACATCATCAGGACATACGCCAAGGGCTGCTGTCAGATTTCCCTGCGGATCTGTATCAACGACCAGGACTTTCTTTCCTCGTCTCGTGAATGCGGTAGAAAGTGCGATTGCAGTTGTCGTCTTGCCGACACCTCCTTTCTGGTTGGCTATCGCTATGGTAGTCATGTGTGCCTCCGTCTGTATTGAGATATTGATTTCAAGAAATCTTTATCCCTTTACATCCATAGATAAATATCCAGGGTAGGTTATTGGACAAGACAAAACGGAGGTATCTTCCGACTAATGCAACACAGATTCTGCATTTTGCATCTCAGAGCTTATTTTTCATAGGAAAGATTCGTAACGAATTTCAGGTTACATCAAAATTATCTGATTAGGCCAAAGAGTATCGAACTTGCACTGAGACATAGACAAGGAGACATTGGTGACAGAGTAAACTCTAATTCTGTCACCCAAAAATGTCACCAAAAGTTTTATTCCTCTTCATCAATGCGTTCAATCTTGAAGATGACAGGCCTTGTTCCATCGTTGCAACAGGTGATCATGGTGTTCTCTTCCTTCATCCAGCTCTTCATGATTGATCCACCTTCGATGGCTGCATAGATATAACGGGAAATAGCATCCCAAGCTTCAGAGCAGAACGGCATCTTCGGGCCACCAGCAACCTTGTCAGCATCACCTGTTGTCTTCACAAGTGTATTGATGCCCATATGCCAGAAATCATCCCTCTCATCGTCACGGCAGAAGATGAATTCATCTCCAACGTTGTAGCATGCACACTCTCCCGCATTCGGATCCTTGCAATACTCTTTCTGAAGTTCTGGATAGAGCTTCTTATCCAGGACTGTGACTTTGACCTTGTGCTTCATTTTTCTTATCCTCCATCAACTGAAAATCTCGTTGTTCCATAGCCTATTGAGGAACACTTTCCACGGCATGACCCTGATTCCATCCTCAGTAGTTCGATCAAAGAGTTCACGGCATACGATTATATAATCCTTCACAGCATTCTCATCCTTGAACGCCCTCAGTCCCTTGAGTTCCTTGTTTGTGATGTTCTTCGCAGTCTTCACTTCGATGGCCACCTTACCCTCGATTACGAAATCAACTTCATAGCCTTCACGGGTGCGCCAGAAGTAAAGCTCATCATCTGTCATGTTGTAGTCGATGAACGCCTTGAGTTCCATGAAGATGTAGTTCTCAAACATCTTGCCATACTCGGTCATGGTCTCTGACGGAACAGGCATCCTGGCTGCGGCTCTGGCAACTCCGACATCAAAGAAATAGAACTTCGAGGTGTTCACAGGGATTCTTTTCGAACCTTTTCTGTATGGCCTGAGATAGTAGCCGATGAACGTATCGACAAGGATCTGATACCATTCCTTGATTGTATCTGCTGACATTCCGATATCCCTGGACACATTAGAAAAGTTCATCAGCTCAGTATTCTCGCTGGCGGCAAAGGTGAGGAAGTTGCTGAAGGCTCCAAGATCTCTTCTTTCTCCTTCGGCTGCGATTTCATTATCCAGGTAACCTCTGACATAGTTCCTGAGCTGAGTCTGATACGATTTGGCCATAAATGCCTTTGGAAGCATTCCCGTAGCGAAAATCGAGTCGAGATCTAGATTCCTGTCCTTTATTTCCTTCCATACAAGAGGGTGCATGGATACTATTCCAGCTCTTCCCCCAAGAAGGTTGCTACCGCTCTTTTTAAGCTTCCTTGCACTGGAACCAGTAAGCAGGAACTGGATATCACTATGTGTCATGATGTGCTGGATATCGAGAAGCACTGGAGGAAAGAGCTGCACCTCATCGACAATGACAAAGCCTTCAGTCTTTCCATTCAGCATTGATCTCAGGAGCACAGGATTGCGCCGGAATGCATCAAGAGTATCGCCGTCAAGGAATGTGATTGAGAGAAGGGCTTTCCTCTGAAGCTCATTCTCGATATAGGAAGTTTTTCCCGTCATCCTCGGGCCGAAGAGGAAAAGAGAGCTTTCCTCAAGCATATCTTCAATCTCAAGTGCTCGTCTTATATATTCCATATTGCTACCTCTAATCGGAATTATACCTGAAAATTCCGAGTAACACTAGGAATTTATGAGAAAATCCAAGTATAGAGCATCTAAAGAATAAAACTCTTGGTTCATGGATTTGATTATATCACAGAAACCTAAGAATCCATTTTCTATCTTTACAAAATCTATAGATAATTCAAACCTAAAACTGTGTTTGCTAGCCTTTTCTGTCCATGAGTTGCTCAGTCATGTTGTCCTCCACCTGCCAGGAAATACTGTCCAGAGAGAAGACTCGTCGGCGGCTTGAGCAAAAATGAAGAAAGCCCCCGAAGGGGCTGGAAAAGGCACAGGACAATCAACTTCAAGGAGTCATGAGCTGCTCCATGTCGAACAGGTAGCCGCCGTTGTTCCCGGCATCGGCATCGCCATCCAGGAATGGCGTCCTGCGGAGGGCACCTTTAGCAATCCTGCTGTTGTAGTACTCGTCCCACTCCCAGTTCCTGAAGCCGTAGTCCTTGGAGGCGCTTTCGACAACGTTCTGCAGGACGGTCTCGTCGTACCTCTTCGAGACCGCGGCCAGGGAACGTACCGCATGGCGGTGGAAGAGGTCCTCCCTGACCAGCTTCCTGAGCTTGCCGACAAGCGTCTCCAGGTAGACTACGGTCGCCTCGCAGGTGAGGTTGTTCCACCCGCTCGTCCACAGCTCATCCTGAAGCTCGAGGCACTTCCTTGTAAGCATTCCAATCCTCGTCTCCTCATCAAGACCGATGTTCCTCATAAGATCATCTCCTTCTTCATCACCCCACTGACCAGGGTGGAATCTACAGTCTCCTTCCCATTGAGTGCGGCACAGACCATGGCCTGGGAACAGATGTTGTTCACAATGCGGGGAATGCCCTGCGAACTTGCGGCGACCAGGTCCAGCTGTGTTATGTCAAGAAAAAACGGAGAAAAATTTCATAGTATTTCCAGAAAAGTTTCAAATTTCAGGATTGTTGCCTAAGAAAACCCTGTTATCAGCTTAAAAATTAGGTTTTCAAATTTCAAAGGAGAGAAATTTCAAATAAAATTCCATAGTTGTTTCAAAATGGCTTCCTCTCCATTTCTGAATCAAAAGAGGAAGCCTGGTAGTCAGTTAATCGTGTTGTACAGCTTTAATGAACTGCTTACCGTTCATTGGAGAGTTTGAGAGTCTCCAGTCTTTCTTACCTGTATCAATCAGATGACCGTAATGAACAATCCTGTCGATGATGGCAGCCGCAAGCTGTTCATCAGCAAATAGTCTGCCCCAGTCGCTGAAAGGGAGGTTCGTGGTTATGATGAGAGACTTCTGTTCATAGCTGTCAGCAATGACGCGGTAGATGTAATTGGCGCTTTCACTGTCTATTGCAGTGTACCCCCACTCGTCAATAATCAGGAGATCAAGGCTTTTTAAAGTCAGGAGCATGTTCTCAAGGCGTTCCTCCTGAGATGCCTGTTTGAGTCTCACTGCAAGCTGAGCCAGAGTGTAGAAACGTACTTTATACCCTCTGTTGCAGGCAAGCATACCAAGGCAGATGGCGAGCATGGTCTTGCCAGAACCGCAGATGCCATGCATTACCAGAGTGTGCTTGTCCTTGATGAACTGAAGAGCAGTGAGGTAATCAATATCCATTGTCTCGGGAAGTCTGAGCTCACTCATGTCGTAATCGTCAATACGTTTGAGGATTGGAAATCCTGCATTGCGGACTGTGTTTGCAATCCTTGCATTGTGTCTTCTCTCTGCTTCTCGGGCAAAGAAATTACATACAAATGAGAAAGCCTGACCTTTTGCATTGGTAATACACCAGTCAGCACTGGTATTGGAAATGAGGCAGTACTTCATGTCTGCTCTCAGTTTCTCACAAAGTTCAACATGCTTTGTTGCACTCAACTTGCTCATCACAGTGCCTCCTTTGCAAGAAGCTTGTCATACATGCTCAAAGAAACACCTGTTGTATTCAGAGCGAAGGACTCATCGCATTCCCTCAATCTGTAGCAATAGCTTTCCAAATCCTCTAGAGAAGGGAAATGCCCTTTCACTACAAGCCTTGATGCGGAAAGACAGGTATCGGCGAAACCGAATATCCTTGAGGCTGATGAAAGTATTGAAAGATTGCTTCTGAGTTGGCTACGGTCTCTGGAATCAAGCCATTCTTTCAAAGGCCCATCTTCCATGCTTTCTCTCACATAACTGTTGTGCCACGCTCCTGTCTTATGCACAAGAGCAGCCAGAAGCTGTTCTATGTCATACACTTCCTGCGAATCATCTCCATACAGTCTGTCAAATGTTTTGATAAGATCTCCATCTCTGGTGTAGAAACTGACAGTAAAAGCCGTCTTCTCAACCAGAACCGCTTGCCTTGAATGTAGCGGGTCCAGGTTGTAGACATGCTTTGAATCAAGAACAAGAGAACCCGTCTTCGATGTTGTCATGCTATCAATCCTGTGAACTATGAAGCTCTTTTCAGGAAGTGCATGAAGAACTGTCTCGTCTTCCTCCTGCCAGATTAGGCTTTGAGCCTTTCCTTTACGGTAATGAATCTTGTCCGCTTCGAAAGCAAAGCTGTCTTTCATCATCACACTACGGTTGTATTCACTTATGCTGCCTGTTATCATTCTCACAGGTACGAAGAGGTTCCTACGAATCGTTCCTACGGCATTCTCAACCGAACCCTTCTCCCAGCCAGAGCGGGGGGAGTGTGAATGTCGTATTGAAGCGGTAATGCAGACGGAATCGTGAGAAACCTTCACTCATCTCCAGAGTTTTCTGGACTCTTCTTCCTATACCGGTTGCATTGTCAAATACGATTCTTGAAGGAACCCCTTTAATGAATGTGAATATTTCCTGAAGTGCTGTGCACACACATTCACAGTTTTCTCCTGGCATTACAAGACCTATTCGTCTGTTACTGTTTGGAAAAGTCATCATGAAGTAGTGCAGCATCCGCATTTCACCATTCACTTTGAAAAGAGCTTCTCCAAAGTCCCCTTGGGCTTCTCCCGGGTGCCACACAAGAGGCATTGTCCCCGGAATGTAATAATTCCTGCGTTTCTCAATCTTGCGGGCTTTGAAGTAACGGCTTACGGTGATGTAAGAATTCCTCAGTTCTTCAATACCGCAAGCCTCAACAAGGTAAGAGTGCATTCTTTTGGCTGTGAAACGCTGTTTACGCGGAATGTTCTGCCGTTCCTCTTCTTCAAGCAGTTCATCAATAACATGCTTGTAAGGATCCAGCTTGCTGTGATGCGCCTTTACCTTTTCTTCGACAGCTTCATTGAAGTCGTCCTTGTCTACATACTTCTGTGCTGTCTTCCAGTCAATGCCCAGAGTCCTGGCAATTGTGCTTATGCTCTCGCTCTGGCTCATCCTCTTGATGGCTTCTATCTGTTCCATCTTCAGCATACTCCTGCTCCTCCTTTATGAGTAGTTTCATAAAGAAAGAGTCTTCTAGAATACGCACCTGAAACACAAGTGCACCTCAGAATTTTCACCTTTTTCCATATGTGAAACTTCTATGGAATTCCAGCGCATCATCCGTGAAGATCCTTCTTCCTGCGGCGCCGGCGTATGTGAGATGGCAGTCGATGTACTTCCTCACGAAGGCCTTGTCCAGGGGCCCCAGGGACGCAGTGATCTGCACGCGCTGCCTTATCGCCTCGTACTCGGGACGCCTGAGCTTGGCGACAAGCTCGCCCTGTCCGGCGAGGATCAGGGAGACGGGGCTGACGGAATCCATCCTCCAGTTGAGGAAGAACCTCAGCTCCTCTATCGTCTCCCGGGAGAGCAGATGGGCCTCGTCGACGATGCAGCACACCTTCTTCCCCTTGCGCTGGGCCATGATGGCGATCTCATCCTGCAGCGCCTTCTGGCCGTCGCCACGGTAGAAGAAGCCGGGTTTGCCAAGGCATGTGAGGAAGCTGTTGTACAGCCAGCGCGGAGTGAGCTTCGACTGGGCCACATAGAGGACTTCGTGGGCTCTCGGGTCGACAACGTCGTGCAGGGCCCTCAGTCCTTTACCCCAAACAGGAACCGGGCGCTGTCCTTTGCCCCGTCATCAAAATAAGGGTAATCGGCAATCAATCTGTCTTTCCATGAGCTGTAAATCGCTGAATTTGTTGTCTCCGTGCAGATAAAATACACGTGGAACCGGGGTCTGGGGCCTCGTTTTCCTTTCGGCTTCATGTGGCTCCTGCTATAGACAAAAACCATCCCCACGCCCGGAAAGTCCATCGCCACGTCAAAGGGCGTGAGCCAGTCGTCCGGGTCGTCCGAGTGGTCGTTATCGCAGTCCATCGGCAGACAGTCCGCTTTCAGAAAATTGTCCACGCTGCGGTAGTTCTGCTTATATGCCGCGCACACATGGTCGAAGGCCGCCGCCTGCCGCATGGTGTCCGCATCCGTGACCGTCACGGGATTCGGATACACGCAGTTTGACCGGCTCCCCACCGTCACGGCGTCGTAAATTGTCATCTGCATTCCGTTTTCTCCATCTCCTCCGTAAAATACCGGATCGTCATATTTTTCTGCTTCGCCTTGCCGATCTCCCGACGCATCCCATCGGACATCTCGCCGCCGAACACCCAGAGCTGCTCACACTTTCCCAGCAGCACCAGATCCATAAAAATCGCCAGCTCCCGTTCCGTTTCTTCCGATAGGAACTGCGGGAACAGCAGGTGCGGCGCGATGGGGATCGTGCCGGCGTCTGCGGCGAACCGGCTGTACCGCCTTGCTTTTTCGGTATTGCCCTCTGTGTCCCCGGAGTATGGGGAGCAGATATACACCAGCGGCCGGTATCTCGCTGCCTTTTCCTCCTGGGTAACTTTCGTGAGGGCTTCATAGGCCGTCGGGTCGTAGTAGCCTTCGCTGTTATATTTACTAACTCCCATACACACCCCTCACTTGATACCGCTCGATCAGATCGTCCCGTCCGATACTGACCAGCCGCTCGCAGCTTTTCTGCCTGTCCGCGTCACACTGCGCCGTGGTCTTGAAAAATGGGCAGTCCTTCCCGTGGAAGTCATTGTCACCCAGGCAGACGCACACGCCGTCCTTATTGGCAAAGCAGTCCCAATGCGCCGTGCAACGCGGCAGGCCTTTTGATTTCGCTGTTCCCATAGCTTTTTCCGTCCTTTCTTTGAAGATTGAGCGGCTTACACCTCTCTAATTGTGAAAGGACAGAAAACCTCCGTTTCAGCGGTGAGCGTCTGGATTTTTTCAAAATCCAAAGCGCAGACAAGAACTGAAAAGCTACATTCCAAGAAAAAATAATCTGCCCTAAAATGACTATGATTGCCAGAGCTACAGCTCATGGACTACCTGCTGGACAGGAGCATCTCGCGCTGCAAGCTGTTCCCATCCAGCAAGTTTAATAATTCCTGTCTTTTAATTATCGATAAGGCATGGTAAAATAATTTTTGAAAAAAGATTGGTATCTCCTTGAAGACGTAATAGCCCCTAAGGAGCCAAAATATAAAACGAAGGGGTTATCACCTTATGAAAAAATGTAAAATCACAGTATTAAAAAGGGAGTTCTATCCAGATTTAGCAAAAGAATATATCCCATTCCCAAACTTTGGGCCATGCGATATGATGAAAGAAGGCGATGTTTTTATTACCTCTGGGCCGTTTGGTAATGAGATACCGTCCGGATTTTGCGCAATGGCATGGCAAGCTATTTGTTTGCAGGCAACCACCCTTGCAGGAGGAGGTTTGGTTTTTGGACATGATAAAGTACATATTGCTTGCTGTAATGACGGTGTCCGGCCTGTAATTTTTAGGCTTGAAGCATATGAGGACGATGAAACCCCCGTTTTTTAATACAACCATTTTGCTGAAACGAGTATCAACAACTGAATATAAGCCGTACACCGGCGACACCACCGAGCAGGAAATCAGATACGGTTTCCTGCTTTTTCTTTGCCCAGAGGTTCGTACTTGTCATTCCGAGAGGCCTTCCCCAATCACAATGCACTGCCCTCATACGGGACTCATATCGGAAGTTTTTTGTTTTCAAAGGCATAATTGCCGACTTCGCCATCCATGACAGGGTAGCAGAAATTCCCATGTTAACATCTGGCTGAAATGCGAACTGCCGCTGTCAGATTTTCCGAAAAAAACACCGCTAAAAAATGCCGTCCTTGTCCTTTCAGAAGTGAGAGGCACTGGGACGGCAAAATTTTTCTCCGCTGAAAAATCCCGGTTCTGTCCTTTCAGAGACAGAGGGGCAGGAAAGTCGCTCGGAAACGGAGGTGCTGCGGATGCAGGAAAACACGGAGACAACCAGAGACAGGCAGCTTGACGAGGAACTCGCCGATGTGCTGATCGCCATTAGCGTGATCGCGAAGCGTCTCGCCAGAAAGCTGCAGGCGGCAAATCAGGAAGGAGGAACGCCGGATGGGGAAAATGAGCGACCTGGACTTACAGATTAAGGAGCTGCGCTCCTGCGGGGAGACCATCATCGAAATCGCCAACACGCTGGCGGGGATGTTTTCTTCCCAGGCGTCAGAGGATGCGCCGCCGAAGGAGAAGCCGAAAGCACTCACCCTTGAGGAGGTGCGCCACCGCATGACGGTGATCGCCCAGGCAGGGCACTCGGCAGAGGTGAAAGCCCTCATTACGAAGTACGGAGCGAGGAAGCTGTCGGACATCGACCCTTCTAAATTCGAAGGGCTTCTGAAGGAAGCGGACGCGCTCGGAAAGCCGGAGGCAGGAAACGATGGGTAAGCATTCCTTCCTTTCCGCCTCCGCAAGCCATAGGTGGATCAACTGCCCGCCATCGGCACGGCTCTGCCGCAGCCGGCAGGCGCCGTGAGCACACAGAAGAGCCTGTTGTCCACGCTGTGGACCAGCCGGCCAAGGGCATCGTTGAAGGATTCGGTCCTCAGCAGGGAATCCGTCGCGATGTCTTTCGCGAATGGCATCCTCTCGAGCGCGAAGCTCCTCACCACATCCACACCACATGTACTCATGACATCCCCTCCTGCAATACGGACGCGAACGATGCGGGCGCAGGAACATCCTTCGTCTCGCGCGGCAGGCTCACGCCGGGATGGCTCCGCTCGTATTCCGCGACCATGGCATCAAGCATCCGGGAGGTGTCCGTCTCCAGCACACCCCTCCTCAGCGAGCGGTTCCTGGCTTCGAAATCGACATCCTCTCCAATCTCGAGCACGCTGGCCCTGCAGGGGCTGAAGCCCTTGCAGAAGACTGTCACATCGTCCTTCCTTTCGGCGGGACGGCTGTAATGGACGTCAAAACCGATGAGGTTGAGGTTGTCGACGATGTACTTCCTGCTGTCGATGGAGATGATGCCATCCTTCTGGACGGAGCGCGTTCCCGTATCGCGGAAGGCCATGTCGACGAGCTCGGGGGTGATGAACCTCAGCTCACGCTCGTCCTGGGCGAAGACATCGTCGGGAGCCGTTCCGCCAAGGGAGTTGTGCGGAGAGCTGTTGTAGACGTCCTGCCATGCCGTGTAGGCGCCGTTGAGGGCGTCAAGACTGGTGTAGTTCTTGAGCCTGCACTCCTCGATGAACCTGTTCAGCCTGTGGTTGTACGATTCGATCTTCGACTTGAATGTGGGGGTGTAGGGACGGGCCCTTCGGACCTTTATGCCAAGGATCGCCATGGCGGCCATCACGGTCTGGGCTATGAACTGGCGGCCGTTGTCGATGGCCAGGGCGGTGAAGTGTCCATAGGCCTCCACGACACACTTGAGGGCTGCCAGCACCTCCACATCCCTCTGCCTGTCATGGAAACGGCCGTACATGACCTTCCTCGAGTGGTCGTCGATGATGCCGATGAAATAGGTGGGGATGCTGTTCCCGTCACCGTCGACAAGGACGGGATCGTACTTGATGTCAGCCTGCAGCAACTCCATCCTGTTCCTCTTCTCGTAGCGCGTGGCGCTCCTGCCTCCGGCAGGCTTGATGTACATGCGCATCTGCCTCTTCGACCAGCCCGCATCAGCCAGGGCTGCCTGCAGGGTGGAGCGCTTCACCTCACCGCTGGCGATCCTGCCCTCAAGGACAAGAATCCTGATGATGTCCTCCACGCTGCGCCCGGGCTGCTCACGGCGGAGCGTGACCGCCTCCTCCAGGACCGCCTCGTCGATGGCCTTCGCAGGCCTTCCGGGCCGCACAGGCGGCATGAGGCCCTCGAATCCGTCCTTCTCATACTTCTTGCGGTACCGTGTGAGCGTGCGGCATGAAACTCCGGCACTGGCCGCAATCTCCTTCTGGAGTTCCACCCTGTCCCTTCCCGCCATACCCTCCTTCAACAGCGGCGAGATGAGGTGGAAGCGCCATGACGCCTTCGCGATCCTCTGCCTGTCATGCTCGAAATTGATCTCAATCTGCTTCATGCCGCCAATATCGCATCGGCCTCATGGACATGAATATGCAAACAAGGCACCTGTCCCTCCAGCCTCTGCGGTCGGCCATCAGACCCCATGCGCTCAACACAGGCAGCCCTGCGCATCCAGGCGTCCCTCCCACTGCGGAGAGGACAGGCATCTGTTCCGGTGGATGGCTGAACATCAGCCAGACCTGTCTCAGGAAGGCCGTCGCCTTCGTGACAGTCTTCTGCGCCCATCCCTTCCATCTGGCCATCGTCGAGCCCTCGACCGGTATCGCGGCATCCTCCCCCTCATCAAGGGTCTGGACTATGGTGTCCAGCGAATAATGCTTGTAGGGTACGATGCTGCCAGCTGGAAGCAGACGGTGACTGTGTCCACTGCGCTTGCAACGAAATGTCTCAAGCTCGAAGGTGCACGTCCTGGGCTTGCCTTCCTTGAAGAACCTCACCTTCCGCAACACAGTACGATGCTTCGACATCGCCCTGCCACAGTCCGGGCAGAGCACCTGTCCGTCTGTCCTCTCTATCGAAAAACCGCTGTCCCGTCGCTCAGGCTCTTGCGGCAAAGCTTGTAGCTGAATATTATGATCATGTTGTAATTTGTTTTTGAAGACCGGGCGTCTAGGTCGTTTGCCTGGTCTTCTTTTTTCCTCCTTCAGACTTGGCAGGAAGATATCATTGACAGGATTTCTTGGCAATTCTTTTATGCACAATGGACATTCTTCTTGTCAAAATTTAGACAGCTGGTGCTAGCAGACACACTAAAACTTTTTATTATTAAATAAATTAACTATTAAATAAGAAAACATGACCGATTGACTCTCTCTTTGAAACTGGTGCCGACATTGCATCACGGAGCTGATGTGCATAGTTAGGATTCAGTCATAAACCTTATGCAGCTGATAATCAGATAATCTTTCCCTCCCAGAGCCAGTCAAGGAAGAGGTTCCAGGGAAGGAGTGTGATTCCATCATCCGTTGTCCTGGAGATACTGTCTCTAGAGACTACGATGTACTTCTTGAATATTCCCTCTTCCTTCAATGCTCTCAGCCCCCTGAGGTCCTTGTTCTCATTCACAAGTTTCGTTGTCTTGGTTTCAATGGCAACTTCATCACCGATTACGAAGTCCACTTCGAACGAGGACTGCCGTGTGCGCCAGTACGACAGTTTCTCCTTGCGTTTATTGTAGTCGAGGTATGACGAGAGTTCTTCAGCAATGTATGTTTCAAACAGCTTGCCATACTCTGTTTGCGTATCGACAAGATCTCCTAGACCGAGAAGGAAATGCACAAGTCCCACGTCGAAGTAGTAGAAACGTTCGGTCTCTACGGCCTTCCTCTTCTTCGTCTTCGTATACGGAGGGACTGCAAATCCAATCATTGTGTCATAGAGAATACCATACCATTCCGTTACTGAGCCTCTACTCATCATCACATCACTTGCGTTGTTGGAGTAGTTGATCTCCTCAGCATTGGCAAGGGCTGCAACCTCCAAAAAGCGTTCAAACTTCGGCAGCTGCCTCACAAGACCTTCTCCTGCTATCTCTTCCTGAAGGTAGACATTGATGTAATCATCAAGAACATCGTCAGGACTATCAGAAAGGAAGGCGGATGGAAGCATGCCGTATTTCAGGATCCTATCAAGGGTAGGATTGAATTCCCTGATCTCCGGCCAGACAAATGGATGAAGATTCATCTTTCCAGCTCGTCCTCCAAGGAGATTCACGCCCTGTTCCTTTAGTCTTCTCGCACTTGAGCCTGTGAGAAGGAACCTGATGTCTGTCTCCTCAATCAGGAGATGAACCTCATCCAGGAGCTCAGGAACTTTCTGGATTTCATCGATGATTACAAGACCATCGTGAATTCCTCTTGTCTCAATCTCATCACGCAGCACTCCAGGATCTGCCTGGCACCTTCTTCTTATCCTTGCGTTTAGAAGTGACCATGAAAGCTTCACGTCATCCTGGATCTGATTTGCTATCAAAGAGCTTTTCCCCGTCTGCCGTGGGCCGAAAAGGAAAAGAGACTTGCTCTTGAGTTTTGACTGAATGTCTATGATGCGCTGTATGTACTTCTCCACATGTCACCTCTACTGCCATTATATTACGATTTCTGTTATTTCTACTAGCGATTTTTATAATAATTTGCCAGTAGCACGAACTTCATACAACCCTATGCCTCCAGACATGAATTAAACCACTTACTTGATACCACTTGCCTTATCAGTCATAGAATAACCATCAAAATGCGTCCAGATTTTGCAAGAAATCAAAAAACTGAAATTTAGAAATACTTATCTGTAAAGCAGTTGCGTATATGCACAGTAGACGGGTTCCGACACGGCGATCTGTTATCAAAATTGCAGGAAACAGTCTTACCATTCGATGCAACGGTCTTACTATTATCTGAAATACGATGCTGAAATAAGACAAAAACATGGCAGCGAGGCCAAGACTACGACCAGTCCAATAAAAACAGGCAACAAACACACCGGAAAATGCAACAACCATTCTGATTTCCTCCTTCTTCAAGCATATTCTGACAGGGGCCACACAGCACAAATGCTGGTGTATACGAGAATGGGTGTTTCATCTTTGAAAAACAGTGTTTCAGCGACTGACAATTGGTTTTTAAACTTGATTCCGTTCATATGCAATCGTATTTCCAAACTCTGCAGCATAGAAATACAGGAGGAAAAAGTTACTTAGTATTTCAAGAGACACGTCTGTGTTGCACATTTTTGACTGACAATTGAAATCGCAACATGGCATCTTTCTTTTGAAACATATTTTAGCCCTCTTGAAATTACTTTTCCTTTGTGGTAAACACTTTGATGCTTGTGGGGAATTGCAAAGTTGGTTATCGCGCTGGCCTGTCGATATACGTGAAGAGGGGTTCGAGCCCCGTCTCTCACGCTAGAAGGACTTCAGAGAAATCTGGAGTCTTTTTTGTAATAGGTGCCTAAGTTAGCCATCACATCCCCAAAACAGTACAAGTTACCTTTTTGTGCGTACTTTTCATGATCCCGATGATTTAATATTGTGTATTCCATAAGGAGACAAAAATGAGTAATTACACAAAGATTGGAAAGGTTGAAGGAGCAAGGACAGAGCTCCATGATCTGCTTGGACTTACAGGTGCAGAAATCAGCGTCAACACACTTCAGACAGGAACATGTGTGCCATTTGTACATGCACATAAGGCAAATGAGGAAATCTATTTCATTCTCTCCGGCAGGGGAAAGGCTGTAATCGATGATGAGGAAGTTGCTCTTTCGGAAGGTGACTGGGTAAGGATTGCCCCGGAAGGCAGAAGACAGTTCTTCGCATCTTCTGACAGTCCTGTGACTTTTATCTGCATTCAGGTGAAGGCCGGCTCTCTCGGTGCATATACAGCTGATGATGCACTTTAATTAGCAGCAGATGAGCCTGTGTGTGAAGATACATGCAGGCTCACTGCTTTTTTAACTGATTCTCTTCTTTCTCATTCAAGCTTTCTCATGTTTTTCATCCTTGAGAAAACTATGCACACAAGTACTCCCATCACTCCGATTACAGCGAAGAGAAAGGCGGCTCCTGAGCCTTTGCCTGTTCCGAACAGCTGATTGACAACAGTGTCTGATTTATCAGACATGAATGGTTCAAATACTGTGTCTACAAGAAAACCTCCTGCAAGATAGCCAAGCGGTATGGTGAAGAACTGCAACATGTTCCTTGCAGAGTAGACTCTGCCCTGGATGCCGGATGGAATATTGCTTCTCATCAAGGCATCAAGATTGGTATTCATCACAGGGATGCTGAGCCATCCGAGGAATGCTCCTACACACCACATGATAGGATTCCGGAAGAAGGCAAGCATGAAGTTCTCAGTGCTCATAGAGATGAAGAGCGAGATGATTATCATTTTCACTCTGCTTTTGGGTGCCGGCATCATTGTTGCGATTGCACTTCCGATAATCATCGCTATTCCTGCCGTGGACTGTACTGCAGCCAGTATGCTTTCACTCTCGAAGCTGAGAATCATCGCAGGAAGTGCTGCATCGTAGATTGCGGCTACGAAATTGATTGCGGCAAGGAAGAGTATCACCTGGAGTATCCCGATGTTGGTTCTGAGGAAACTTAATGCTTCCTTCAGATCCATCATGATATGGCTGTCCTCATGCTTCTCCTTTTTCATCTCCGGAATCCGGACGAAAAATAACAGTGAGAGGAATGCCACAGTGAATGTGGAAAGATCAACGATGATTACAAGAGTCAGTCCTCCTGTCGAATACAGTGCAGTCGCAATCACGGGGGAGGCCATATTGATCACGCTGTATGCAAGGGCATTGAGACTCCCTGCCTTCTGGTATTTGTCCTCAGGTGTGATGAGGGTGGTGGCGACTTCGCTTGCCGGTTGCTGGAATGTCTGTGCCGTCCCTGTTATAGCGTTCACAAGGTATAGATGCCATAGCTCGAGATTCCCTGAAAGCCATACAAAGAGTATCGTGAGCGTGCATAAGGCTGCGGCTGTGTCGGATAACAGCATCAGGCGTTTCTTGTTCATCCTGTCTGTCAGCGTTCCCACAGGAAGCGATAGGAGGATATACGGTATGTATGATGATACCGTCAGAAGTGCGGTGCTCAGTGCAGATCCGGTCTCGCCATAAGCCCAGAGAATGAGCGAAAATGGCGTTAACGAAGACCCGAGACGTGAAAGCGTCTGGGTTGCCCATAATAATATGAAATTGCCGAATTTCCTTTCGTCTTTCATTGCTTTGCTCCTTATTGGTTTTTCTGAAGCAAAGCCCGGCGGACTTGTCTATTATTGCTCCATGCGGCCGTCCGCTTCAGGCTTCGCAGGGAGCTGCTGCAATGCAGAGCATAGAAATCATTCTCCTTTTGTACTTGTGGAAAAGATATTTCATCTGGCGGTGTTTTGTCTACACAGGTGTAAATCAGGAAACTGTTTCATGGATTGAGATTTTAATGCAGGTGTATTACTGCCGTGGATTCTGTGAATCAGCATTCCGGTTACGGAAGAAGCCTGTTTCCTTTTTCAGAGAATGCATCAGGTCATATTATTATGCTGTCTCATCTTTAACTTTCTTTTCTTTTCTGACATTGTATCAGGTAGATATTAAATGGAGGTTTTCAATGAAAACATTTGCAATTGCCGGATGCGGACATCTTGGAAAGATTGTTCACAAAGCATATATAAACGGATTGTTGAAGGATTACAAGCTTATTGCGGCTTACTCCCTGAATGAAGAGGATTCACAGCAGGTTGCAGAAGGAACTGAAGCAAGCGTTGCTTTTTCAATGGATGAGGTGATTTCACTCAAGCCGGACTTCATCGTGGAGACCGCATCAATTGCACTGCTGAAGGATTTTGCCGTTGATGCGCTGGAGAACGGTATCAGCATCATACCGCTTTCAATCGGAGCTTTTGCAGATGCTGAATTTAAGGCGCGTTCTCTTTGTTCTGCTGCCAGAACCGGTGCAAGGATATATATCCCGTCAGGCGCTGTAGGCGGTTTTGATGTTCTGAGGACAATGGCGCTGATTGCAGAGGCAAACGGAAGCGGCATAAAGGCGGGGATACATACCCGCAAGGGACCCAATTCTCTTAAGAACACGCCTCTGTATGCAGATGAACTTCAACAAGGAGAGAAGACAGTGTTCTCCGGTTCGACAAGCGAGGCAATCAAACTGCTTCCAACAAAGGTCAATGTAGCTGTTGCTTCGGCACTGGCCACCATCGGACCTGATAATGCAAAGGCTGAAATAACGAGCGTTCCGGAGTTTATCGGTGATGATCACTGCATTACCGTGGAAACGGACGGCTTGAAGGCTGTTGTCGATATATATTCTGCAACAAGCGACATAGCTGCATGGTCAGTTGTGGCATTGATGAGGAATCTCTCATCGTCAATGGTGTTTTTCTGAGAGGAGGTTCTGCATGGATAAATTCAGGAAACTTGTTGAAGCCGGGCCGATAGGACTGCAGCCGTGGGCAGAAAAAGAGCTTGAGAATTATGCTGATGAGATAATCCGCTATGAAACTCTTCCTGAAAGCGAGGATGAGCTTGTTAAGAGAATCGGAGATGCGGATGCCCTTCTTGTAAGGACACTTCCCCTTGTCCCGGCTTCCGTCCTGTCAAGATGCGGCAATCTCAAATATGTTGGCATGTGCTGTTCCCTTTATTCAAAGGAAAGTGCCAATGTCGATATCGGTTATGCGGAAAAGCACGGAATTACTGTCTACGGCATCCGCGATTACGGCGACAGGGGAGTGAGTGAGTTTGTCGTGTATGCACTGGTGAGAATCCTTCATGGCTATGACTGGCCGATGTGGAAAGAAAGGCCGAAAGAGATAACAGGACTCAAAATAGGATTTGTCGGTTTCGGTACAAGCGGACAGATGACTGCCAGGCTTCTCAAGGCGATGGGTGCCGACATAACTTACTATGCACGTTCTGTCAAGGAAGAGTGCGAAAAGGATGGGATGCACTATCAACCGCTTCATGAGCTTCTTGAACACTCCGATGTTGTGATAACATGCCTTAACAAAGGAGTGATCCTTCTTCATGAGGAAGAATTCAGATGTCTTGGAAACAGAAAGATAATGATCAATACTTCCATCGGCCCTGCTTCTGATATGGATGCATTGAAAAGCTGGATTCTCGATGACAGCAATATATTCATTTCCGATACGGCAGGTGCCGTGGGCAGCATATACGATGAGGTCAGTGACAGGGCAAATGTCCTGTGCCCTGATGTTTCTGCGGGCATGACGGAAGAAGCCTATGATCTGATGAGCCGGAAGGTTCTTGATAACATCAGGAAGATGCTTTCAGAGAAGTGAAAATGCTATTGAGGGAGGGGTGCCTCCCTCTGCCTTTTTCTTTTTCCTGTGAGATAAGCTGATCCGTAATTTATTTTAGTATATAAAGTTATTAAACTTTTACATTTTTATTGACATGTTTTGCACTATTCTGCTATATTACTCTTGTTTGTGGGAGTAGCGAAGCTGGTTATCGCGCTGGCCTGTCACGCCGGAGATCGCGGGTTCGAGCCCCGTCTCTCACGATGTATAAGCTCCAGGTTCTGCCTGGAGTCTTTTTTTGAGTTATCTGCACATAATCCATGTCCGGCTTTATTTCATAAGGGGATGCCGGTGTCACATCAAAAGGTAAATTTTTCCTTGAATTCTGTATCTTTGTCTATCATGACAGTTTATAACGGAGGGGAAAATAAAAAGACTTGTTTTGCCACTCTGCTGTTCATGTTTTCTGTGTCATTTGTTTCAGCTGAAGTCCTGCCGGAATGGACAGATGGAAAAGCATATGATGTGGATGGCATACGTTATCAGCCGGCATATATGAATGAAATGAACAGTGCTTCAAATAATAAAAAGAGGGCAGAGTCGGAGGCACGTATTGCACTTGCACGCCGGATGCATACTGAGGTTGCGGAAGCTGTACTGAAACACGCACCGGAGATGAGCGAGGAAGAGATGAATGCAGTAGGACTGTTCTTACTACAGGTTCTGTGATTATCGGGGATTATCTTACAGCTGATGTCTTTGAAATTGAAGACGGAAGTGTATGGGTTCTTGGTTTCATGTCACTTGCTGTTGCATATGTAGAAGCCTGCAATGACATGTATGCTGAATTAAAGGAGCTCAGGGAAAAGGAATGTACACCGCTTATCTTGTATCAGGCAGTATAAGGCATGTTAAAAAGGCCATGAAGTCAGTTTTCCGTGCTTGTACTCAGAAAGAAAGAGTATTGCATGTCATCCTGACTGGTGCAGTATGAGATATCCCCGTATTCATTTGCATAATTTTGCGCAGCATCATCAAAACCGGACAGAAACAGGCTGTATGCTTTCATATCAGAGAAGCGGACTTCGATTCCTTCTCCTGTCCCGAAACAGTAATCAAACATTGTCCATACAATGTCTTCAATATCAGAGGAAGATGAGAAAATGATTCCATTGATTTTATGATAGTTGAATTTCATGCTGTCTGCTTCCGGCATGTTCCTGTATTCAGGTGATGGTTTATGATCTCTGCTCATAAGCTCGTCAGTCACATTGAAGTACAGATGTGACACTGCATCATCCCTGTCATTCCATGTCACATCCACAAGAGTATGGATCCCGTCAATTTCGACTATATTCCATTCGTGGCTTTCACTGCCGTCCCTTGTGTATCCTGTACCTGAGATTGTCGAACATGGGATGCCGGCACTGCGCAGGAGCAGGGCGAAGGCTTCCGCATACCCTTCGCATGCCGCACGTCCATAAAGCAATGCTCCCAGGGGAGTGTAATCAAGTTCATTGTCATCGGAATACGTTACATAGTCTGCAAGAATATCATGCAGTGCAAGTTCTCTGGAGTAATCAGAAAGAGAGTCAGGAATCGCATCTGCAACTTCATTTGCAAGAGCCAGCAGCTGTACAGTATAGTAATCTGCCTCGTCCTTGCTCATTGAAGGCGTGAATTCAATCTCACTGATCCATTCATCGTCATCGTAAAAGTAATAATGATATGACTTGGCTATATAAAACAGCTCAGGATAATCTGACAGAATATGAGTCACCGCCGCATCAAGATCAGATACGGGAACTTCTTCTTCAAAGGCTATTGTGTATTCATGACTGATCAGGTTTTCATAAAGCAGATCAACAATAAGGCGCTGATCATCTGTGAGTATATAATCATATGCAATACATGTGTCAAAAGCATATGGAGTATCCGGTTCTGCGTGAAGATTTGTTGTCATCAGAACAGCAAGAATGATGACTGATGTTAAAATGCGTCTCATGGATAATATGGTAGAATAATGTGTGCCGGTTTTCAATGAAAGAACCACTCATTTCCGTGCACAGTCCGTTTATAAGATATGCCGCCAGAAAACCTGCCAGGCTTGTCCCAATGTCATTAAGTTAAGGTCAAGTAGGGGAAGAAAATCATAATATGAGATAGAGGTGCGGTATGCTG
>CASDXQ010000041.1 GCA_949285145.1 uncultured Spirochaetales bacterium
TTTCCGAAGATAACCGATGTGAGAAGGAAGTCATCAATGCTTACCTTGATGGTGGATTCCATACCGGTAGGCATTGCACCGTAGATCTCGCATTCAAGCGGTCCGTTCTCGTCCATTTCCAGCAGCTCCGGGCGCAAGCCGAGCACGAAGTCGTTGTCGCTGACCTTTTTCGCACCTTCAAGGGAATCATCCGTTTCAACAACTTTCTGTATGTGGTAGCGGAAGACTTCTTCCTTGTTGCTTTTCTCCACATATCCTTTCTGGGAAGACGCTTTCTTCATCTCTTCTTCTTTTTCCTGCACATCCTTGTCCCGTGCCGTCCTCCACTGAGAGAGCGACAGCTTTTCATGAGGTATGAAACGTGCCTTCCTTGATTTGAAGAGTTCGAGGGAAATGCTTCCGTCCTCATTCTGCTGTCCGCTCGCTTCTATGAAATTGATGGACGGGTTTCCAACAAAATCAGCGGCAAAGAGGTTGGCAGGTTTGTTGTAGACCTCGAGAGGAGGAGCATACTGCTGAAGCACTGCATTGGACATGAGGCAGATGTCGGTTGCAAGCGTCATGGCTTCCATCTGATCATGGGTGACGTAAACAAAAGTGCTTCCCGTCTCTACATGCAGGCGCTGCAGTTCGTAACGCATTTCAAGCCTGAGTTTTGCATCTAGGTTTGAAAGCGGCTCGTCCATGAAGAGCACGGACGGTTGCGGTGCGAGTGTCCTTGCTATGGCGACTCTCTGCTGCTGTCCTCCGGAAAGCTCGGCGGGGTAGCGGTCCATGAACATTCCGATCTTCACGAGTTTTGAGACTTTGCGCACCGAGACATCTATTTCGTCTTTCGTGAGTTTTCTGACACTTCTCACCGGTTTCCCGTCTTTGATGACGGAGAAATCATCGGCGGCGCTGCAGCCTGATGATGCAAGCTTTTCCTTTTCCTTCTCAAGAGCAGCCTTCCATTTGCCTTTTTCCGTGTTTATGTCAGAGGAAGAAAGTGATGCATACAGCTTTTTTGCACCTGACATTGGAAGCTCAAAGGTCTCAGTAAGTCTTATGAGGGCTTTCTTCTCATCAACCTTGCCTTCCTTTGTCTTTGAATCTTCCAGGATTTCAAGAGCCTGGGCGGGGTTCTCAAGTGCCTGAAGGATCACGGAGGCCTCTTTGAGCTCGAAGGCATACTGATTCATTTCTTCCTTGATGTTTGATAGTCCGAATGCGATGTTCTGGTATACCGTCATGTTCGGCCAGAGTGCATAGTTCTGGAAAAGAAAGCCCACCTTTCTCTTGTTGCTTGGAACATTTATTCCCCTGCTGCTGTCGAAGACCACTGTGTCTCCGATTGTTATTTTTCCGCTTGTGGGCGTTTCAAGACCTGCTATCATTCGCAGCGTTGTGGTCTTTCCGCAGCCGGATGGACCCAGCAGTGTGACGAAGGCATTGTTTTTTATTGTAAGCGTGAGGTCATCCACTCCGTAGAATTTTCCCCATCTTTTTGTTACGTTCTCAAGTTTTATTTCGGGCATTTTAACCTCCTATGCCGCTGTCGATGCTTGCACCTGTCAGCTTGTTGACTATTGTGTTACATACAAGAATTGTGATGATGAGTATCAGGTTGATACCGCTGGAGAATGCATAAAGTCCCATCTCATCGAAATAGTCGAGTGTGGTGGCGAGGATGAAACCCTGCACGCAAAGCAGCATGAACAGACTCAGCTCTCTCAGACATGTCATGAACGGCAGCAGATAGCCGCTGAGGATTGATGTCTTCTGAATCGGAATGATGATCCTGAGCATTCTCTTATACCATGGAACATTCTGGATGAGAGCCGCTTCCTCGATTTCGCCGGAAAGCTGGAGCATTGAATTCAATGCGCTTCTTGATGCGAAGGGTATGTATTTTATGGTACCGACGATGATGAGGAGGGTGTATGTGTTGAAAAGATTGAAGTACTGGTTCGAGAAAAGCACGAAGAATGCGGCACCCACTGCAATTGACGGCATGAGGTAGGGAAGGAATGCGACCGAGTTGACGTAGTTTGCAGCCTTTGACCTTCTGTTCTTTGATACCGCGTAGCCTATCATCGTGCCGATTGTTCCTGCAAACAGGGAACAGCATACGGCAACGAGAATGGTTCCCCCGTAAGCCCTCCATATCGTCTGGTTGTGCAGGATTCCCATCTGGCCGTACATTCCGTTCTCCGTGATGTTCTCATCCGTCGTCCACCACTTCGTCGTAAGATTGCTTGTATCCCCTGTATAGAGGAAGCTGTAGTCTCCCGGATTTGGAAGGAAGGTCTCGAATGCAAACGAGATGATCGGGAAGATTGATGTGAAGAACGTGAGGATTATGAGAAGCACTGCGATTATGTACTTGCCGGCTTTGCCGAGATTCAGTTTCGATATCTGGCCTGATTTGCCTGTGACCGTGGTGTAGTTCTTGCGGCTCTTCAGGCTCAGCTGGTTTGCGAACATTATCGCGACACCGAAAAGCATCATGATGATGGCAAGGATACTGGCTTCTCCTGTATATTTGTCATTCATCGTGACATACTTCGTCGATAGTGTCGTGAGATTCAGATAATGAGGAACAGGATAGCTTCCCATCGCACCTCCGAAAACGAGAAGGATTGTGGAGAGTATTGCCGGTTTGATCATCGGAATCGTGATGCGCAGCATTGTCTTCCATTTCGGTGTGTCGAGGATTGTCGCGGCTTCTTCAAGATTTGCGTCCATATTGCGGAATATTCCGCCGATGAGGATGTATGCGAACGGAGCGTAATGCAGACCCAGCACCATTATGCTTGGGAACAGTCCGACGCACCACCATGCCGGCATGATGATTCCGAAAGAAGCAAGAAGTCCGTTGGATGTTCCTGTCACGGCATTTGAGGAGAACATATGCTGCCATACTACTGCCAGAGTCCATTGCGGCATGATGTATGGGAATATGAATATGGAGGAGAGATACTTTCTCGCCTTCAGGTTTGTGCGTGTTATGAGGAAGGCAAAAAGCCCGCCGTAAAGTATTGCGACGATACAGGATCCTGCTGAAAGCCATATTGTGTTCAGAAGAGGTTCCCACAGATTCCTTTTTGCCAGAGGGGATGTGAACAGGTCAATGTAATTGGCCAGTGTGTATCCGCTGCTTCTGCCTGAAAGATATTCGTCAATCGTTCCCGGATGTATTTTTATCGTGTCCTGGATGATTGCGATGACAGGCGCGATTGTGCTTACCGTCAGCACGATTCCCATGAGAAGGAGAATCACGTTCTGCGGTTTTGACAGAAAAGATTTTATTTTGTTTAGTATGAGTTTCTGTTTCGATATCGTATCGGTTCTTGTCATTTATTCCAATCCTGAAACTGCCCCTGCCGCAGGACAGAGGCAGCATAATTCACCTTACTGAGGTGTGTATTTTGAAAGCATTTCAATCCAGCTTCCGACTGTGAATGAAACGGATGCGCAGTATGCGGGGTCTTCAAGAACAAGGCGGTTCTCTGAAAGCCACCAGTCACCGCCGCGGTCGTTGAGTGCCGGATATTCGACCGTGACACCGTCTTCAGCCATGCCGCCGGTCTTGTGCTGATAGATGGCCTCTGTCTCTGCTGCGACGTTCGGGTTGGATGAATATCCTCCGATATCCTTGCCCCATGCGGAGAATCCGTCAGCTGTGTTGACCATGTATGCGATGAATGCACATGCTGTCCAGGGAAGCGGAGAGTTGTCTGTGACGAAGAGGTAGTGGCAGTAACCGTAGCCGCCGAATCCCTGATAGCCGTCATTGTATGCTGCGATGTCGACATTCTTCTTTGAAACGGTTGCAGATTCCTCAACGCTTCTGAGCTTGGAGTATACGATGAGACCGAACTGGTCGGTTGCCGATGCGGAAACGAGCGTGTTGCAGATCGGTCCGTCATCTGTCTGTGCGTTGTAGCTTTCAACCCAGAGCTTGATCCATGCAAGGGCATACTTGCCGTTCTCGCCGAGGCCGAGGTCCGATGCATCGCTGCTGACTGCGTCGATTGTCGGCTGGAAGAGAGCTTTCTCACTGTCGGAAAGGGCATCGAATGCTTCTTTGAGTTCTGCGGCATATACATCCTGGGTGAGCATGTAAAGGAAGTTCTTGCCGACGATTTCAGAATCAATATCCATGAAGAGACCGTGTTCGCCCGGAGCTACGAAATCCCATACGTTGTCGTATGACTTGCTGCCGGTGTTGTTGTACATGAACACCTTGTTGAGAGTCTGCAGCGGAAGATATCCTGTATATTCATCTGCTGTAGTTCCGTTGGCTTCTGCCCATTCTTTAGGAATGAAGGTATCGAGGATGCCGGTTCTGACCATCTTGCTTTCAATCTGGTTGCCGTCCTGGATGAGAGTCATTGCGAATGTGCCGGTCTCCTTGAGGGAGTCTGCTGTAAGCTGATCGAAGATCTTGTTATTTTTCGGCTGCTGCCATTCGTAATTGAGTGTATAGTTCGGATCGATTGTCTGCAGATATGCAATGAACAGCGGAAGGGCTGTCTTGCCGCGGCTTGAGTTGCCGACTCCGTAGAACATTGCACCGTTTGATTCCTCAATGGCTTTCTTCGCAAGTTCTTCCATGCTCATGCCTTCTGCCTGACGGATGATTTCCTGTACAGGTGAAAGCTCGCTTGCAGCTGTTGTGGTTTCACCGTTTCCGTTGGCAAAAACCGGAAGGGCTATTGCCAGAATAAGTGAAATAACGACTAAAACTTTGGTTTTTGTAGACATCAACTTTCCTCCTTTTGTGAAAGCAGTGTGAAAACACTGTAAAGTCTGTGTAAATTTTACCATGAATTTTAGCGAGCACAAGAAAAATAAAGAAATTGCCGGTACGGAAAATTTCCTAATTCCGCAACAGTATTCCGTCCGGCAGATGAAAACATTGAAAATGAGGTCTGAATATGAAGAAAAATGCTGTTCACTTCTGCTTTTCTGCATAGAACCTGCTGCCGTCACTGTGAGTCCCGGATAGGTTCTCCCTCAATTAATGTGAGAACATTGAGAAGGAATGCGTTTGGCCTCCTGAGCCGGTTTCAGGAAAAAAAGATAATGGAAATAAGCACGGTGATGACTCCTGACATCACGAGGGAGACTGAAGAAAGCGCACCCTGTACATCTCCCATCTCAACGGCCTTGCTTGTGCCTACTGCATGGCTGGCAGCTCCAATTGCAAGCCCCTGTGCTATTTCACTCCTGATTCTGAAAAGCTTTATCAGTGGCGGAGCGATGATACTTCCCGTGATTCCCGTAACAATTACTGCAAGCACGGTAAGGGCCTGAATGCCGCCGAGACTGTCGCATACGGCAATTGCAAGCGGAGTTGTGATGCTTTTGGGGATCAGCGATGCCGTGACCGTGCCGGGAAGAGCGAAAAGACGGCAAAGGAAGAGGACGAGCAGAATGGAACAGATGCTTCCTGCTGCCGTTCCCGCAATTACAGCGGCAAGGTGTTCTTTAATGAGAAACCGCTGCCGGTAGATCGTAATCGCCAGCACCGCAGTTGCCGGAGAGAGAAACATGTTTATGATGTCGCCGCCTCTGTCGTACCATTCAAGTGGAATATCGAAGAGGAGAAGAAGGGGAATGATGATGAGGTAGGAAACAAGCAGCGGATTGAAGAGTGCGAGCCTTGTCTTTCTGTTGATCATGACTCCGATGCTGTATGCTGCGATTGAAACTGTGATCCCGAAAAAAGGGGAGGAGCAGATGATTTCCTTCATTTTGTCTTTCTCCTCTCTCCGGCTTTCATGACAAGTGTCACGGCTGCTGCGGTGACAAGAAGGACAGCGGCCGTGGAAACAATTACAATGATGAGGAAAGGCAGCCAGATTGACGAGACAAGCTCCAAATGCTCGACCACCTTCACACCTGCAGGGATGAAAAAGAATGCCATATTTGAAAGCAGGAAGTCGCTTTTCTCTTTGATATGGTCTATTTTAAGCAGGCCTGTGAAAAGAAACAGGAGAAGCAGCAGCATCGCAATGATGGGAGATGGAAACGGGAAAGGCAGAAGGGCGCTGATGACTTCTCCTGCAAGACAGAGGGAGAATATTATCGCAATCTGACAGAGTATTTTCATTTTTTTTCAGGACTTCCTCATCCAAGCTGCTTTTTCTGCCTCACTCCGGCGGGAGGGTACATATTTTTCAAGTTCTTCAATAACAGCCTGTATCTGCCCTGCACTTTCAAGCCTTGCACCGCATGCGCATTCATGGCCTCCGCCCCCGAATTTCACGGCGGCATCGACGATTTTTATTCTGTCTGAGCGGAATTCGACTCTTATTTTCCCTTCAAGATCGGCAAAGAGAACGAAGACGGGATGGTCTTCAATGTCCCTGAGGGTGTCAAGGGCGGAGGAGACTTTGTCCGGAGTAAGACCGAATCGGTCAATGATTTCCTGTTTCACATAAAGCCATACCACACCGCCTTTGCTTATTTTCATGTTCTCATAGCAGTACTTCGTATATTCAACGCTGTTCATGTCCCTTCTGCTGAGAAGCGAGATTATTGCCGGCATGTCGAAGCCTGTCTCCAGGAGCCGGGAGGCAACGGCGAGTGTTTTCCCGTCAACGCCTGTATAGGAAAAGCGTCCTGTATCCGTGACCATGCCGGTGTACAATGCCGCCGCGGCCTGCTTTGATATCTTCAGGCCTTTTTCAATGGCATGCGATGCGATTATCTGGCAGCAGGATGAAAGCTGTTCTTCAATATTCCAGTTTCCATAGCTGTCCGTGACGATGTGATGATCTATTTTGAGTATTGCCGGAGCTTTGATGAATGCAGGAGCGGCACTGCGCTCTCTTGTCGAATTGTCGACCTGAATCACAAACGTATTCTCATATGAGGCGCTTCCTGCTTCATCCCAGCAGCCGAGGAAGGAAAGGCGGTCTATTTTCTGGTTTATGACTGTTGCTTCCACATCCCAGTTGTCCTTTATGAGGTATTTGAGTCCCAGTGATGAGCCGATGCAGTCTCCGTCCGGCTGGATATGTCCTATGATTACTGTTTTTGGGTATTTCCTGATTTCCCTTTCTATGATGTCGAATGCGTTCATGGCAGGAAGTCTATCATCTTGAAGGCAAAGAAAAAAGCCGTTCCGGCATTTGCGGAGCGGCTTTGTGAAAGATTTGCTTTTACCTCAGAGAGCTGCGATTGTCCTCTCTGCCTGTGCGATGAGTGCGTCAATGTCGGCATCGTCATCAAGAGCAATTGCCTCAACGATATCGGAGAGGGCGAGACGTGTCTCATAGCTGTTCTCGAATACAGGGTCGTAAGCAAGTACGCCGTCAGGATATGTTGCACTGATATCCTTTGCCTCAGCTGCGATGCCGCCCTTTGCAATTGACTGTCTGTAAGCTTCGGTCTCTGTACCTGCCTTGCTGCTTGGAGCATAACCTGTGTTCGCAGCATAGAGGCCGGAAGCTTCTGCATCATACATGTATTCAAGGAAGATGCTGGTCGCAAGATCAACGGCAGCGTCGCCTGTCGTGAAGCCGCAGAAGTTGCCGCCCTGCTGGATGACAGCCGGGTTGACTCCTACCGGAGCGTATGTGACTGCGCATTCAAAGCCGTCCGGCTGGATGTATGATGTTCCGGAGCTTGATCCGATATATGCAATGATCGTGCCGTTGCTGAAGGGGCCTGAGCAGTACTGATCTTCTCCTGCCGTGCGGAAGTAGCCTTCACTGATTCCTTTCTGCCACCAGCGGTAGAAATCCATTGTCGCATCGATATTCTCATCATCGAAGATGTAGAGATTGCCCTGTGTGTCCGCATAGCGTGCGCCGAAGTTGATCGGACCGTAAATGCCGAGGTTGTCCATCGAGTCAAACCCTACCGACGGGCGTCCTGTGATCTGGCTGATCTGCTTTGCGACATCGGCAAGCTCTTCATATGTTGTCGGGACTTCAAGACCGTGCTCGTCAAAGAAAGTCTTGTTGTAGAACATTACCTCAGTGCTCTTTCCCAGACTGGTTGCATATGTTCTTCCGTCGGGGAATGCCTTGTTTTCCTCAAGGTAGCTTGGCACCACCTGTGCGAGTTCCT
The DNA here is from genome assembly GCA_949285145.1 of uncultured Spirochaetales bacterium. GTDB lineage: Bacteria > Spirochaetota > Spirochaetia > Sphaerochaetales > Sphaerochaetaceae > Bullifex. Next base: position 8,068 of record CASDXQ010000041.1, read on the forward strand.
CATCTGTGATGCCGAAACCATCTGTCAGGTAGTCTGTCAGGTCCATGAGCTTTCCGCTGGGCATATAGCTCATCATGTTGTTGTTGTAAGCCTGGCTGATATTCGGAGCCGTACCTGCCGAGAGTGCGCTGAGAACCTTGTTGTGGCAGTCATTGTAGCCGCCCTGGCATGTTGCGTTGACAGTGATGCCGTATTCATTTGTCTCGTTGAACAGGGCTACCACCTTGTCCATTGCAACACCGTTTTCTCCTGTCTGGGCATGCCAGAATTCAAGAGTGATCCCGGCAAGATCTTCTGCTGTGACTTCTTTTGCAGCATCAGATGCCGTACTTTCGCTGCTTCCTCCTGCGAATGCAGATGTGAGAAGCAGTGAGAAAACCATAAACAGAACAAGAATTTTCTTCATTTCTTTTCTCCTATGTTGACGGATGTTATCCGCATTATCCTTTCAAGCCTCCGCGGGCTATGCCCTGGATGATGTATTTCTGGAATATGAGATAGATGAGAATCAGCGGCACGACGACTATTGTCGCACCTGCCATCATCAGATGATAGTCTGATCCCGAATCGCTGGCAAAGTACTTAAGACCGATCGAAAGGACTCTTTTGTCGATGTCTCCTGTCACCATAAGGGGCCACAGGTATGCGTTCCAGCTTGCGATGAAGTTGAAAAGTCCTATCGTGACAAGGCTGCTTTTCGCATTCGGCACCATTATCTTCCACAGATATTTCCAGTCCGAGCAGCCGTCCACTTTCGAGGCAAGATACAGCTGATCGGGAATCTGGTTGAAAAACTGGCGCAGAAGGTAGATGTAGAATATGCTTGCACTGTAAGGCAGGATCTGTGCCCACAGCGAGTTGTACAGATTCATTCTCGTGATCGTGATGAAGTTTGTGATGATGTACATCTGGCTTGGAACCATCATCGTCGCCAGAAGGAGGTTGAAGAGCCTGTCACGGCCTTTGAATTCAAGCCGCGAGAAGGCGAAGGCCCCGAGGATTGTGGTAAGCAGCGTGAATACCGTGTTTATGACTGCCACGATGATGGAGTTGCGGAAATAGATGCCGAACGGATTCGTTTCCATGGTGAGAACGGTCGTGTAGTTCTGCCACTGCATTTCTGCCGGCCACCAGATGATCTTGGGACTTGTTATTTCCCTCAGCGTTTTAAGCGATCCGCTTATCATCCAGAAAAACGGAAAGAGCATGATGAGCGATCCTGCGGCAAGGAAGATGAATGCTGCCGCTCTGAGGCAGGGACTGCCGATTTTGTTTTCCTGACTCATTTTCTTCCTCCTCACTGTGCAGCTTTTCTGTTGCTCATCCTCAGCTGTATGAATGTGAACACCATTATGATGAGGAACATCAGAACACCGCTCGCTGCTGCTATTGTATAGCGGTTCGCATTGTAGAATTTGTCATACATGTAGTATACCATCGTCGTCGCGCTGTGAAGGGGGCCGTCATCGCCGAAAAGCCCTATGACTTCCTCATAGCATTTGAAGGCTCCTATTGTCGCAATGACGAACTGATATGCCAGAATAGGTCCCAGCTGGGGCAGCGTGATTTTCGTGAACTGCTTCCATCTTCCGGCTTCGTCTATTCTCGCCGCCTGATAAAGCTGCGGATCTATTCCCTGCAGGCCTGCAAGGAAAATGACAATCTTGAAGGCGAGGGCGGACCATATGCCGAAAATGCACAGCGTGAACATTGACCAGTCCGGATCATTGAGCCACTGAATCGCATCAATGCCGAAAACGGCGAGGAATTTGTTGAAAATGCCGAATTCGCTGTGGAAGATGAAACGGAAGGCCAGCCCGATCGCAATTGCATTCGTCACATACGGAAGGAAGAAAGCTGTCTGGAAGAACTTGCTGCCTCTTATCTTGCTGTCAAGCAGTATTGCTATGAAAAGGGAAATTACTATTGATACGGGAACAGTTACGATTGCATAAATGAATGTATTCAGCAGTGCTTTGTGGAAGGTCGGATCCTCAAGCACCCATATATAGCTGGAAAGTCCGAATCCCGAACCTTCCTTGCTGAAGATGTTGAAGTCCTCATAGAAGCTCATGCGCAGTGTGTGGAACATCGGATAGACGACGAAGAGCGCGACAACCAGCAGGGATGGAAGCAGGTAGAGCAGTGCCTTCAGGAATGTTTTCTTCTTGTTCTGTCCTACCATATTTCCTCTCTCTCCCCGTCGGTGCTGAAAAGATGCACGCCGCTGCGTTTCATTGTGAAGAAGACATTGTCGCCTGTTTCTATGCGGCTGTCGGATTCGATAAGAGCCTCGCACAGCCTGCCGTTTATGTTGAAGCGGACCTGGAAATCCCTTCCTATGGTTGCCTTGTAGACAACTGTTGCGGCAACAGCCTCCTCACTGTCCTGTGTGCCAAGTGCGAAGCTTTCGGGCCGGATGCCCATTTTATAGTTTCCATCCTGCAGCTTTGTCTTCACCGCTTTTCTGTCATTGAGAATGATCCAGCCGTCACAGATGCTCACATCTATGAGATTGATCGGGGGGTTGCCGAGAAACTGCGCCACGAAGACATTTGCAGGATGTATGTAGGTTTCCTGCGGCTGTGCGATCTGCTGGATTATTCCGTCTTTCATGATTATGATCTCGTCGGTGATGCTCATCGCCTCTTCCTGATCATGCGTGACAAACACCGTCGTGATGCCTGTCGCCTGCTGTATTCGCCTTATTTCCTCTCTCGTCTGTATTCTCAGCCTTGCATCCAGGTTTGAAAGCGGTTCATCCAGAAGAAGCACTTTTGGTTTCTTGGCTATCGCCCTGGCAATCGCGACTCTCTGCTGCTGACCGCCTGAAAGCTGAGCCGGCTTTCTGTCCAGCAATTCCTCAATGGCAACTATTTTTGCCGTTTCCTGAACGATCCTGTCTATTTCACTCTTTCTTTCCTTTGCATCTTTATGCAGTTCTCTGAAGCTTTTGCTGTTGCGCAGGGGAAATGCGATATTGTCGTAAACCGACATGTGGGGATAGAGCGCATAGTTCTGGAAAACAAGCCCGATTCCTCTCTTTTCCGGAGGCAGGGCCGTCACATCCTCATCGCCGAAGAATATTTTGCCGCTTGTCGGCTCGAGAAGTCCCGCCAGCAGGAAGAGTGTCGTGCTTTTCCCGCATCCGGATGGGCCGAGGAGACCGGCGAGATGTCCGCTGGGAATGGTGAATGAGAAGTTGTTGACAGCAATGGTCTCGACCTGCCTGTCCTTGTTCGAGAATGTTTTAGTAAGGTTTTCAAGCCTGATATCCATATGTTCCTCGTGTTACAGATTTAACAGGCTAATTCTAGACCTTTTTGTAAATATGCACAAATGGAAATAGGGAAGATGGGGAAAATTTTACACTGTGCCTTTTTCATGCAGGATTGTCTGGTGCCCGTTTTTCACGTCTCCTGTTTTCCTGCTGCCATAAAATGATTCCTTGTCTTGATACATGGCCTGCCGGTTATGCCGAATTCATCGCCTCCGATTCTGTAAGCCTCGTCCTTGAAATATTTTCTGATTATATCAGCGGTTTTCTTCAGTTCACTACCAAAAAGGTTCCTGACAGACTTTTTCCGTTGTTTTGTGTATGCAAAACGTACAATATTATATGTATTCACTGGTATGTGAGGTCCAGAATTGGAATATATGGAGGTGCTATGCTTTATCCACAGATTAATGAGAAGAGAAGTGTGATCAGCCTTGACGGGGTATGGTCATTCTGCCTTGATGACGGTTCCAACGGCGGTAACATAAACAGCGGTTTCATTGAAAGGAACGGAGAGACGATCGCGGTTCCGGCCAGCTATAACGACCAGAAAGATGACCTGCGCTTCAGGGAACACTGCGGCTGGGCCTATTACAGCAGGAGATTCACTGTTCCTGAAATCTACAGAAACGAGCGTCTTGTGCTTCGTTTCGATGCAGTCACGCATTATGCGAAAGTATATATAGACGGGAAGCTTGTATGCGAGCATAAGGGAGGTTTCCTTCCATTCGAGATCGCTCTTGAAGGAATTGTCACACCCGGAAAGGAGGCCCTTGTCCAGGTTGCAGTGAACAATGAGGTAAATCATTCGACCCTGCCTGTGGGGAATGAGGAGGGAACTGCTTTCTTCGGCTCGGATAATGCCGGAGTTCCTTCAGTGGAAATGGCAAAGGCATGGAGAAAAAAGAGGAATCTGCCGAATTTCGATTTCTTCAATTATGCGGGCATCAACAGAAGCGTGAGAATTTACACGACTCCCGCAGAGCATATAGATGACATCACAATTGTTCCCGATGTGAAAGGAAAAGATGGAATCGTCAGGTATTCCGTTTCCGTTTCCGGCTGCAGCGATGCCGGAGTGACGATCCTTGACCGTGATGGCAATGCGGTTGCCTGTGCTTCAGGTCTTGATGGTGAAATCGTGATAAAGGATGCGAAGCTCTGGAATCCGTATCCCGGTGATCCGTATCTTTATACAGCACTCGTGACGACAGAGAGCGACAGATACAGCCAGCGTTTCGGCATCCGCACGGTCAGGGTGGAAGGAAACAGATTCCTCATAAACGGCAAACCGTTCTTCTTCAAGGGCTTTGGCAAGCATGAGGATTCATCTGTTCATGGCAGGGGCTTTGATCTCGCATACGACGTAAAGGATATGAGCCTCATCAGATGGATGAATGCAAATTCCTTCAGAACAAGTCATTACCCGTATGCAGAGGAGATGTATGACCTTGCCGATGAGGAAGGCATCGTGATCATTGACGAGACACCGGCCGTCGGAATCGGTGCCGGCAGCAGTCAGGATCCTTATAAGACATTCAATATAAGGGAGCACCATGAGGCTGTGATCAGGGATCTTGTCGCAAGGGACAAGAACCATCCCTCCGTGGTCATGTGGAGCATGGCGAATGAACCCGATACAGAGCATTTTCCTCTCTCCGCCAGAGAATACTGGACAAGCCTGTATGCCTTCACGCACGCACAGGATCCTCAGGACCGGCCTGTCACATTCGTCTGCTGCCAGAACAACTATGAGGCTGACCTGTCCACCCGCGAGATGGATGTCGTGTGCATCAACCGCTATTACGGCTGGTACAACCTCTCTGGCGATATGGAGGCTGCATGCTATGCATGGAACATCGAACTTGATTTCTGGCAGAAGATAAACAAGCCCCTCATCATAACAGAGTACGGTGCGGACACGCTTCCCGGTTTCCATCTCACGGCTCCTGAAATGTTCTGTTCAGCGAGGAATTCCAGGTGATGTATTATGACCTGATCAACAGGGAATTCGACAAGAGGGACTTTGTGATCGGAGAGCATCCGTGGAATTTTGCCGATTTCAATACGATTCAGGGGGTATACCGGGCAGACGGCAACAGAAAGGGGCTTCTGACGCGCGACAGAAGACCGAAAATGGCGGCCCATTACTTTAAGAAACGCTGGGCAGAGATACCTTCTTTCGGATATAAGAAATGACTGATTTCCGCACTCTGCCGCATAATGAGGCAGAGTGCACCCGGTACTTGAATCTTTGGCCTGATTGCTGTAATAATCAGGACAGTGGCTGAGACGAAGACGAGTAGTGCACTCCCTGCGTGAAAGAGAGGCATCACCGTGGCTGGAAGTGAGCTGACGGACAGTGCATGAAAACCCCTTCCGAGCTGTCTATGAGAAAGTTAATAGACCGTGTAAGATGCGAAAAATCTGTCTTGAGCGTCCCTTTTTGAGCAGGGTGGTACCGCGGAAATGCAAGCCTTTGCAGTTTCGTCCTTGCAGTAAACAATGCAGGTGAGGATGAGTCTGGAAAGGCTTGTTTTTATCTGGAGAGAAAAAACTTGATCTTGAGGAGAGACTTCAGATATGGAAAAAGATTTGTCTACTATCCGTCATTCGATGTCCCATGTCATGGCAGAAGCCGTGCTTGAGATGTTCCCGTCTGCGCAGATTGCGATCGGGCCGTCGATTGAGAACGGATTCTATTATGATTTCGCCCTTCCCCGTCAGCTTGCCGAAGCAGATCTGGAAGAAATCACCGAAAGGATGAAGAAGATCATCAGATCGGATAAGGAATTCAAGAGGATCGAGGTTTCAAGGGACGAGGCGAAGAAGATGTTCGCCGGTCAGAAATTCAAGCTTGAGCTCCTTGATGCGATTCCAGAAGGGGAGACTGTTACGGTTTATAACCAGGGGGCATTCACCGATTTATGCCGCGGCCCTCATGTCGCATCCACAAAGGAGCTCAATCCCGATGCATTCAAGCTGCTCTCGATTGCCGGTGCATACTGGAGAGGCAGCGAGAAGAACGAGATGCTGACACGTATTTACGGTACTGCATGGTCAAGTGCAAAGGAGCTGCGGGCCTATCTTGATCATCTTGCCGATGTGGAGAGAAGGGATCACAGAAAGCTTGGAAAGGATCTTGATCTTTTCTCCCTTCATGAGGAAGCCGGTCCCGGTCTTGTCTACTGGCATCCCAGAGGAGCCAGGGTGAGGCAGATCATCGAGCAGTTCTGGAGGGAAGAGCATTATAAAAACGGCTATGAGATGGTATACACACCCCATGTGGGAAAATCCTGGCTGTGGGAGACTAGCGGACACCTCGGCTTCTACAAGGAGAGCATGTATCCTCCCATGGAGATGGACAAGGCGGACTATTATGTCAAGCCGATGAACTGTCCTTTCCACATCATGATCTACAACAACAGCCTGAGAAGCTACAGGGATCTTCCATGCCGCTGGGCTGAGCTCGGCACCGTATACCGCTATGAGAAGGCAGGTGCCCTTCACGGGCTGCTGCGCGTAAGAGGATTCACACAGGACGATGCCCATCTCTTCTGCACACCGGAACAGATGGATGACGAGATCGAGGAAGTTCTTCGCTTCTCCCTGCATATGCTGCGTTCATTCGGTTTCACCGAGATCCATGCATATATTTCCACACGTCCCGAGAAATCGGTAGGCGATCCGGCTCTGTGGGACAGCGCGACGGTCGCTCTCACAAAGGCAGTCGAGAAAGCAGGCCTTGCCTATGACATCGATGAAGGCGGCGGTGCTTTCTACGGGCCCAAGATCGACCTCAAGATCAAGGATGCGATCGGCCGCGAATGGCAGCTTTCCACTGTCCAGTTCGACTTCAACCTGCCTCAGCGTTTCAAGATGACATATGTGGACAAGGACGGAAAGGAGAAACAGCCTCTGATGATTCACCGTGCACTCCTTGGTTCCATCGAACGTTTCTTCGGCGTGCTGCTTGAAAACTATGCCGGGGCATTCCCGCCATGGCTTGCTCCTGAACAGATTGCAATCGTTCCTGTCGGCGAGATGGCTTTCGCTTATGCCTCAGAGCTTGAAGCCAGGTTCAAGGCAGCCGGACTGAGAGCCTATACGGATCTTTCGTCGGAGAGAATGAATGCGAAGATCAGAAAGGCCCAGCAGATGAAGGTTCCGTACCAGGTGATTATCGGTGAAAAGGAAATGAATGATGACCTTGTCTCGGTACGTTACCGCACGGGACGTCAGAAGAATGGTCTGAAGACTGATGATTTCATTGCAGAAGTCAAGGCTGTGGTCGATTCAAAGGCACAGCTTGAATAGAGTGATAACTGTCCTCTCTTTATAATCAAGGGAGGACTTTTTTTGAGAGGGTGTTATGGAAAAAGACAAGGCGCTTGAGACTCTTAAGGCTGCTGACAGACGTGTTTCTCTCCTGAGGGACAGCATTGCCGTCCTTTCATTTGACATGGAGACCGTGATGCCTGAAAAGGCGGCAGAAGAGCGTGGTGAGCAGATCGCACTGCTTTCCGGCCTTCAGCACGAGTTTTCGCTCAGCGATGAAATATGCAGTGCAGCCGAATGCCTGAAGGATGATGAGGAGCTCTCATTTGAGGACAGGGCTCTTGTCAGATCCTGGAACCGCTTTCTGTCAACAGAAGGCAAACTGCCGAAGAGCTTTGTCGAGGAAAGTGCACGGCTGACATCACTGTCGCAGAGCGCATGGGTGAGGGCAAGGGAGAATGATGACTTTGCATCATATGCTCCGCTTCTGGCTGAGGTTTTTCTCAATGCGGAAGAGAAAGCCCGGATCATCAACCCTGAAGCAGATGTCTATGATACGCTTCTGGATCTGTATGAAGAGGGAATGAATGCATCCCTCATCGCTTCCGTATTCGACCCGCTTGAGACTTCAATTCATGAGATCATGGACATGTGCTGCGGCAGGATGGCGGAATCTGACTTCCTGTACGTCCCGTATGACAGAGAACGTCTCCATTCTTTCTGCATGAAGATCATAACACGGATGGGCTTTGATTTCTCACGCGGGATGGTGTCCATCTCCGCTCATCCCTTCACCAGCTATCTTGGCCGTGATGACATAAGAATGACGACACGTTACAGCGACCCGAGCTACTTCGATTCGGTTTCCACGATAGTCCATGAATGCGGTCATGCCCTTTATGATATGAATGCGTCGCTGAATGAGAAGATAAGGGGAAGCGGGGTAGGATTCGGTTCCTCAATGTCGCTGCATGAATCGCAGTCACGTTTCTGGGAAAACATGATGCTGCGCCGCCGCTCGTTCTGGCTGTATGCGTATCCGATGCTTCAGGAGGCGGTTCCCGGACTTCAGACCGTAAGTCTTGATGATTTTTACAGGGCGCTTAACAGATGCACTCCTTCGGCAATACGCGTGAATGCCGATGAGGTGACATATCCTCTTCATATAATCCTGCGCTTCCGCCTTGAGAAAATGCTCATGGACGGCAATCTTGCCGTGAAGGATCTTCCTGACGCCTGGGATGAAATGTCATCAAAGATCATAAGGTATGATGTGAAGAGTGACAGTGAAGGATGTCTTCAGGATGTTCACTGGGCCGAAGGTTTAATCGGATATTTCCCAAGTTATGCCATGGGAAGCATTGCTGCCGCATGTTTCATGAAGACTCTTGAGGAGAAGACAGGAGGAAAGGCTGCTCTGGATGAGAGAATCTCACGCGGTGAGTGGGATGCGGTGACTGACTTTCAGAGAAATGAGATCTGGCAGTACGGCTCTGTCTATGATTTTGAGACAGTTGTCAAACGTGTCACCGGACATCCTCTTGATGCAGATGTCTATAAGACTTATCTTGCTGATAAGTACAAGGAAATATATAATAACTAAAAACATTAGGAATAATCAGGAATGAACTTACCAAATAAACTTACAGTATTGAGATTGATAATGGTACCGGTGTTCTTCATCTCCTTCTGTCTGCCGCAGTGGTTTGGAGAAGGCGCTGAGGTCATATCTGTGATAATGATGCTTGTTTGTTATCTGACGGCCGAGCTGAGCGATCTTCTTGACGGAAAGATCGCGAGAAAGTACAACCTTGTTACTGATCTGGGAAAAGTCATGGATCCTTTTGCCGACACGCTTTCCCACCTCACGTTCTTCGCATGTTTCTACGGCATGGGAATAATGCCGTCTCTTGCATTCATAATCATCATGTGGAGGGAATTCTCGATTCTCTTTCTGCGCATGCTGATGATGGGCAAGGGCAAGGCCGTGGCTGCCAATATCTGGGGAAAAAGCAAGACCGTGCTTTATGCAGTGGTCTCAATTCTTTCAATTGCGTATATAGTGGCTTCTCATTTCATTCCGGGAACATGGCAGGACCCTTATTCCATCGTCCTTACTGTATTGTTCTACATTGCCGCTCTGGCCTCCCTGCTCAGTTTCACTACATATTTAAGCGCAATACTGAAAAGCAGGGCGCTTTCCGGCATGACACGCTGAGTGTGAATGAAAAAACTTGAAGAATATTTGAGAGACGATGCGCTCATGCCGTGCTGCATCGTCTCTGACGTTGATGACACAATAACGACAAAAGGAGAACTGCATCACTGTGCGCTTCAGGCAATGTACAGGTTGAAGGAAGAGGGTATTCCCCTTATTCTCCTTTCCGGCGGATCAAGCGGATGGTGCGAGGTCTATCTCAGACAGTGGCCGGTTTCCTCCGTGATAAGCGAATCGGGAGCCTGGCTCATAGAAAAGGACGGGAAGGGAAATATCGTATACAGGAAAAACGGTGCGATAAGCGCCGAAGATGACGGAAAAAGAGAAAAACTGCTTGAAGAGATTGATCCTTCTGTCCTTTCAAGCGACCAGTATGCCCGTCTGAGCGATATAGCCGTGGATCTTTCAAAGACAAGCTGGGATGATGTCAGGCGGATTGAAGCCATTGCGTCCGCTTCAGGTGCTTCTTATGCACTCTCCTCAATTCATCTTAACATCTGGTTCGGCGATTACTCGAAAAGCAGCGGACTGAGACACTTTTTCCCTCAGCTGGATATTGGAAAATGTGCTTACATAGGCGACGCTCTTAATGATGAAGAGATGTTCTCCCTATTTCCTCTCTCTTTCGGAGTCCGCTCCGTTGAGGAGAAAAAAGAATGCTTCAAACATCTTCCTTCCTATTTTTCCCCATCCTGCGGAGGAGAGGGATTCAGTGAAATTATAGGTACGGTTGTCAAGCGTAAAAACCGGTTTATCTGAACTGCAGGATTATTTCTTTTCTGCAATGAAAGTTAGAAAAAAGTTTTAAAATTCTTAAAAAAATTGTTGACAAAGTATCCGAAGGTTTGGTATGTTACTCAAGCGTTGTGAGAACAACACAGAAAAATAAACAAAGATTTTTGACAGATATATAAGCGAAGGGAAGAGATAAAAAGAAGCTTGAGGCTTCTGTCAATACTGAAATACGAACTGGAAGAAAAGACCAGGTTCGAAGCGAGTTAAGACAGGATAAACTGAAGAAGTTAGCTGCACGCTTGCGTGCAGAATTGAATAACGGAGAGTTTGATCCTGGCTCA
>CASDXQ010000042.1 GCA_949285145.1 uncultured Spirochaetales bacterium
CACCGGAAAACGGAGAGGGGGGGATTCGAACCCCCGAAGGCTTTTGACCTTACACGACTTCCAATCGTGCACCTTCGACCACTCGGACACCTCTCCAGAGTGTTGAAACAAGGCAAGTTTAATGAAACTTCTCTCTTTGTTCAAGAGGTCTTATCTGTGACGGTCAACGCCGTTTTTCGGACAGGAATCCTCAAGCGGACATTTAGAGCAGAAAGGAGATACGGAGGTACATATCTTCTGCCCGAATGTGACAAGCAGCTCATTCAGGGGAATCCAGTATTTCTCGGGCATTACGGCTTCAAGCGCCTTCACGCTTTCCTCCGGCGTGCGTGTGTCTATCCAGCCGAGCCGGTTGCTGATCTGATGGACATGGCAGTCGACACAGATTGCCGGTATGCCGAAACCGAGGTTGAGAGTGAGATTCGCAGTCTTCACTCCCACGCCGGGCAGAGAGAGGAGCTCCTCTGCCGTACAGGGAACACGTCCGTCAAACCTTGTGATGATTTCCTTTGCGATTTTCTTGAGCTGGGATGCTTTCCTTATATAGAAGCCGCAAGGGTGGATTGCCTTTCTTATGGCCTCTTCAGATGCTCTGTCAAGAGCATATACGTCAGGAGCCACGGCAAGCAGCCTCTTTGAGGCTTCTATTGTCACTTCGTCCTTTGTCCTCAGCGAGAGAACTGTGCTTACAAGCACTGCATAGGGATCATTTTCTGTTGTGTCCGCTATTATTGAAACCGAAGGAAGAGGCTTATCCTTTTCCATCTCTGTGAGTGCAGCGCTGAAGCTTGTGAATATATTGTCCCAGTATTTCTCTTCAATATTTGTTTTGATCATGGATTTCCCGTCCGCTTTGTTGCAAAAATCGCACAATAAAACAATAATACCACCATGATCATAATTCTCAAACAGGATGTTACAAATACACAGAAAGACAAGATAAAGTCCGTTCTGAAAGAGAACGGACTGATCATCAAGGAGATCAGAGGAAAGGAAGATACAGTTCTGGGGGCTGTCGGAGTCAACCGGATGGATCCGCGCCAGATCGAGCTTATGGATGGTGTTGCTTCCGTCGTCCCCATTTCCAAGCCTTATAAGCTTGCTTCCCGCGAACTCAAGAAGGAAGACACTATTGTGAGTGTCGGCAATGTCAGGATAGGGGGCAACCGTGTTGTCATGATGGCCGGTCCCTGTGCGGTTGAAAGCGAGAAGCAGATAATGGAAATTGCAGGTGCGGTAAGAGAAGCCGGTGCCGTCATCCTGCGCGGCGGTGCGTTCAAGCCGCGCACTTCTCCTTATTCATTCCAGGGGCTTGGTGAAGAAGGGTTGAAATACCTGAGGAAGGCCGGTGATGCATTCGGCATGCCTGTGACAACCGAGGTCGTTTCCCCCAAGGACGTTGCCATGATGTGCGATTACATCGACATGTTCCAGATCGGTGCGAGGAACATGCAGAACTTCGAGCTTCTGAAGGAAGTGGGTAAGACCGGCATGCCGGTTCTCCTCAAGAGAGGTCTTGCCGCAACCATCGAGGAGTGGCTCATGGCTGCGGAGTATCTCATGGCGAACGGCACTGATCAGGTCGTGCTGTGCGAGAGGGGTATCAGAACATACGAAAAAGCCACAAGAAACACCCTTGACTGTTCTGCGATTCCGGTGGTTCAGAAACTCACACATCTTCCTGTCATAGGCGATCCGTCCCATGCAACAGGCATGAGGGATCTTGTCGCTCCGATGGGCCTTGCCCTTGTTGCAGCCGGTGCATCCGGGCTCATTGTGGAAGTACACAATCATCCGGAGAAGGCATTTTCTGATGGTCCTCAGTCACTTTATCCTCAGCAGTTCGAGAAGCTTGTGCGCGATGTTCAGGCTCTCTGTCCCGTTGTCGGCAAGTCTCTTGAGAGTGTCCCACGCATAATCCCCGGGAACATAACCGATGAAAGCGCGGCTGAAGACACTGCCGCCGCAACGGATGAGCTTGTGGTTGCCTTCCAGGGTGAGAGGGGTGCATTCAGCGAATTGGCTGTCAGGCGTGTCTTCAATGAGGATGTGAAGGTTCTTCCATGCAGAAGTTTCCATGATGCATTTGAATCTCTCAACAGAGGAAGTGTGAAATATGCGGTTCTGCCGATAGAGAATACACTTGGCGGTACAATTGTCGACAATATTGATCTCCTCACACGTTATCCGAACATTACGATCGTGGGAGAGGTGCAGGTGAGGATCATCCATAATCTCATTGCAAACCCCGGTGCGGAGATGGAGGATATTAAGAAGGTTTATTCCCACCCGCAGGGAATTGCCCAGTGCCGTGAGTTCCTTGAGCGTGAAATGCCTTATGCGGAGGCAATTCCGTTCTTTGATACTGCCGGAGCTGTCTCCTTTGTGAAGGAAAGCGGCGATATGAGTGCGGCTGCCATTGCCGGAGCACCGGCTGCCGCATACAACAGCATGCAGATCCTCAGGGAAGGAATCGAGACAAATCCGAGAAACTACACACGATTCTTCGTGCTCGCAAGGGAAGAGAATGCTGATGTGTTCCGCTCATCAAACACGCCTGACAGAGCAGCAGTAAGCTTTACCGTCTCCGATACGCCGGGCTCTCTTTTCGATGCGCTTGAGGTTCTCAAGGAACATAATCTCAATATGAAGAAGCTGGAGTCCCGCCCCATTGCGGGAAAACCTTGGCAGTATTTCTTCTTTGCCGAGCTGGAGCTTTCATCTCCGGATGCACTTGATGGTGCGCTTGAGGCCCTGAAGGAGAAGACATCCGACTTGAAAGTGCTCGGTTATTACAAGAGCGCACACTGAGATTGTTTGCCTCTTTCACTTATCATGCAGGTTTTCCTCTTATGAAGGCCTGCTTTTTTCATTGCCGGCAGTCTTTTTTTATAGAAATGTTGCGAAAAATCCATTGACTTGCCGATGGGGTCAACTACCGCCGCCCTGAAGGGCACCAGCTTGTCTTGTTAAGCTGTGAAAACAGCAGAATCAGAATGAAAAGACAGAAGAATTGCAGCCAATCCAGGGTTAAGCTTTTCTTGAGACAGCAGTTTTCATCATCAGCGCATCAGGCTAGTAATAGATGGAGAAAGCCATCCCCCTTATCTGTGATGATTTCAGCAGTGCCGGCGCATGCTGTCAGCTTCTCTGACGAAAGAGATACCGGCTTTGGAATTGAGGAAATGAACGCAACCTTAACTGAACTGCGGTATATTTTCATCCATATTTCTCTTATCTCATCATGCGGGATGACATCGTTTGCGGCCGTGATTTAGCCTGAAGATGTGATTAGGATAAAGGCAGGGTTCACTGCGAATTGAGGCTGCATGTTTTTTCCCGGCTGCGGAGTGTCACTATGTGCAGCCGGGGCGCATTTTTTTCATTATTCCCAAGCATTGAAGCTGTGTCACTTTAGCCGGGTTAATGGAAAATTCCGTATATTCTCATGTGAAGAAAATTATTTTACCTTTCATTGTCATTTCATTTCTGCTGTGCTCATGTTCATTCAATATGAACAGAATGATCACTGTCCGTCTGGCGGAAGAACATTTATGGGAGTACATTGAAGGAAAGCAGATGTGGTATTCGCTTGTGTATTATGATGGAGAAAGTATTAAGACAATCACGCTCGGAATGCAGACACGCGAGCTGTCTGTTTCCGTCAGAAGCGGGAAAACCTGCGTTTTCGCTGCATATCCGCTTGACAGCCTTGAGCCTGTGGGAGGTGTGTATACTCCCTCAGAAGAAAGGGAAGTGTCTTTGAGTTTTGCGGAAGGAAGAATTGCGGATCTGCTGCTTGACGTCGTACGGTATGCTCCGGCTCTCATTGACTCGTTTTATTATGAAGGCTTCAGAAAACACCTCATCGACGATTTTGATGAGGACAAACTCTATCAGGCATTTCTTGATGGTACGCTTTCTCCTTCTTCGGTTGCAAAGTCAAAGCATTTTGATGTTACTGTCGATAATATTCCCGATGGGAGGTATATAGGGGAGAGGGACTGTGATCCCGTCTTCGACTATAAGCAGGGGGAGAGCATCAAGGTATCCCTTATTCCCGGCATTCACCGGTTTTATAACGCGCAGAAGAAACTTGTTCATGTGATCGCACTTTATTCAGATGGGAAAACCAGCTACTATAACTACATATTAAGCGGGTGGTAGTCTTCTATGGAATCATTGAAAGAGTTGTACAGAATCGGATACGGACCATCATCATCACACACCATGGGGCCGAGGGCGGCAATGGACAGGTTCTGTTCACGTCATCCCGAATGTGTCAGCTACCGTGCGAAACTTTTCGGCTCTCTGGCCGCTACAGGAAAGGGACACCTTACAGATAAGGCGATAAGGGAAGCTGCGCACAAGGCGAACAAGGCTGTTGAGATACTCTGGTTTCCCGAAGAGTTCAAGCCATTCCATCCGAATGCGGTGACGATCAGCGGACTTGACGATAATGGGAAAGAGATCGCAGAGAAGACATACTATTCAGTCGGTGGCGGCAAGATAGTGACAGAGGATGAGAATGATCTGACTCCTGTTGAAGTGTATCCCTCTGACATCTGCGGAAATTTCGCCAAGCTGCTCTCATACTGCAACAGTGAAGGCTTGCAGATATGGGAAGTGGTGCTTCAGGTTGAAGGCGATGAGATCATGGAGTACATAAAGGAAGTGTGGCATACGATGGTTGTCGCCATCCAGAGAGGACTGAACAACGAAGGTGTGCTTCCCGGCGGGCTGAAGCTTCAGAGAAAAGCCGCACAGTATTATGCAAAGGCAAGAGACTTCAACGGCACATTCGGTGGTAATGCGCTTCCTCTTGCATATGCCCTTGCCGTGAGCGAGGAGAATGCGGGAGGCGGACAGATCGTGACAGCGCCGACGTGCGGCAGCTGCGGAGTGCTTCCTTCAGTTCTTTATTACCTGATGACACAGAATGATCTTGCGGAAGTGAGAGTATACAGGGCATTGCTCACAGCCGGAATGATAGGAAACATTGTGAAAGCCAACGGTTCGATATCAGGAGCGGAAGTGGGCTGTCAGGGGGAAGTGGGAGTTGCCTGTGCGATGGCAGGGGGAGCAGCCACGCAGTTGCTGGGTGGTTCTGTGAACCAGATAGAATATGCTGCTGAGATGGGGCTTGAGCATCATCTGGGTCTCACCTGCGATCCGATGAGAGGTCTTGTGCAGATTCCGTGCATAGAGCGCAATGCCCTTGCAAGCATGAGGGCGCTTGATCATGCGCTTTATGCTCTCATGAGTGACGGACATCATAAGGTATCATTTGATGCAGCTGTTGAAGTGATGATGGAGACAGGGCAGGCACTTCCTTATCTTTACAGAGAGACAAGCATGGGCGGTCTTGCGCTGATCAAATGAAATTTCTGTTGTATATTCCGATTTACCAGAAAATTTTCTACCAGATTTTTTTTGGCTCATGCATAAAAGTGTTGGAGTGAGCAAGAAACACCTTTGACAAGTCGGAATTTCAAAAACAAGAACATAAGAATGAAATAATAGCCCAGAAGTACTAAATAAAAAGGTTTCCATGCCTTATTGTTGTAAGTAGACAAAAACAAAACAAAAGGAAGGAAACCCATGAATCAATTTATCACAACAGCATTGTCTTTACCAGAGTGTGAGTATACAGAAGAAGGCGTCACACAGGAGGTCTGGCGTGATGGATGGATGAGGGAAGTCCATCATCTGAGAATGAAGACCTGTGAGTGGCAGGTATGTCCTGAGTGCGGACACAAGGTTCATCGTCATATGACAGGCAAAGTCCGTTTAGCTCACTTCAGTATTGCTCCCACTCTCTTTGTTGTGGAAGTGGAATACATCGTCGGCAGATGCCCCGAATGCAGAAAGACAACCAGGCAGGAAATAACATTCAAGGCAGAAGGGTGCATGTGCACACAATTCTTCAGAAACAATATTCTCTACTACTGCAGAAAAGGCAGGATGACCATCACGTCAATCTCTTCTTTGCTTGGTGTTAACAGAAACCTTGTGAAAGCAATAGACAAGAAGAGACTTGAAGATGCTTATGGCGAAATGAAACCTGAAGGAGTTCACCGCTACATAGGTATTGATGAATTCTCTCTTCATAAGAACCATGTCTATGCAACAGTTGTCATCGATTGTGAAACAGGAGAGGTGCTCTTTCTTGAGGAAGGCAACAGTGTGGCACAGGCAGAACATTTCATTGTAAGAGCAGGAGAAGTATTCATGAGAAACGTCAAAGCTGTTGCCATGGACATGAATGCACAGTACTGCAAGGCATTCAGAAGACTGTGTCCGAAGGTTAACATAGTCTACGACGGGTTCCATATCATCAAGAACTACAATGACAGGGTGCTTACTTCTATACGCAGGAGTGAACAGAACAGGCTTGTTGAGGAAATGAATGCTATCACTGACAAGAAAAGTGATGAGTACAGGCTACTGGAGATTTCTTACAACACACTAAAGAAAAGCAACCATTTAATTCTTGCAAACAGAGCCACGCTAGAAGCCAGGGACGAGGCTGCAAGGGCTCACAACAGACAGCTGTATGAGATGTATGAATCCAGAGGGCTTCCTATTCCGGAGGGGCAGAACAAATGGAGCATTACATCTGCTAAAAGACAGGATACAATCCTTGCCTCCAATGAGAAGCTGCAAAGTGCATACACATTCAGGATGATGCTTCAGTCTGCTCTCTGCTGTACTGATTCAAAAAAGATGAAAGATGGATTGAAGCTCTTCATTGCGGCTGCAAGAAAAACCGGTATTGAAGAACTGGATGACATCTGTCAGATGATTGAGAGAAGGTTGGATGGCATAACTTCAAGGGCAATACATCCCATCTCCAATGGCCCTCTTGAAGGTACGAATAATATGATCAAGACATTGCGTAGGCAGGCCTATGGTTTCAGAGATACACACTACTTCTTTCTTAAGATCTGGGATGCTTCAAGACAGATTCCTAAGGCAAGAAGGTATACATCCCAACAAAATTGTGCATGAGCCTTTTTTTTCTACTAGAAATTTTTCTGGTAAATTAAAAACAAGGTATTCATTTTAAAATAAAAACCTGCCGCAATTCACGGCAGGCCTGATAACCAGTATCTCTGACACAATTAGAATGCGTAGGAAACACCGATTCTCGGAGTGATGGACATCTGAAAACCTTCAATGAACTTATCTTCATTCATAAGCGGGTCCGGCAGTAAGGGCGTAGAAGCCTTGATCACCTGGCGGTTGAGTACACTCACGCCGAGATCAAATCCGGCAAATATCTGGAAATCTCCCAGACTGTATGCTGCATCTGCGCTTGTAATGACTTCAAGGATATCTGTGGAGAATTCAGATGCGAGCCTGACGTCAGGCATTTCAGCAAGCGGATTTTCAGGAGCGCCGTTTCCGAATACGTGGGTATACTGAAGACCGGCACCGAGTCTGAGATCAAGAGCGTCTGTAAGACCAAGTCTGTACTGGAATGTGACAGCGGAGGCGATTCTTGTACCGGCAATCGGATTCTCATCAAATGGAACAGAAAAACCCATGAGGGTGTAGCTGAAA
Organism: uncultured Spirochaetales bacterium; assembly: GCA_949285145.1. GTDB lineage: Bacteria > Spirochaetota > Spirochaetia > Sphaerochaetales > Sphaerochaetaceae > Bullifex. The sequence continues at coordinate 7,567 of CASDXQ010000042.1, forward strand.
TCTTCACTGGATCCGTAGTTGACACCGATGCCGAGCCTGACCCCGATACCCATTGTTTCTGCTTCATTGAAATAACAGGCACCTTCAACATTAACATCCCAGCTGTAGTCTGTCACAAAAGACTTTCCGTCGGTAAAAGCTTTCAGATCATCGGAATTTGAAAGTTCAAATGCAGGTCCTGTTGTGATTCCGATCCAGCTTTCACTTGCGAAACCAGGGCAGATAAGAACTGCGAGAAGAGTGAGAGAAAAAAGAATTTTTTTCATTATTAGAGTCTCCATTTACAAAAAGATTTTATTTGACATTTTTTTGAAAAATGACAAACATAAAGGTTGTATATTACAAATTTTATATTTTTGTTAATATTAACAAATTAAATAAAACTGTAAATTTAAATGGAGGCCGGGCATATGTCAACAACCTTCAGGACAAGCTGAAGGCTTGGACGTGAGTGTTGTACCCTCAGGTTCCGTTTCCTGTTTGACTGTGGCACTCTGTCCATACTGCTGATTGACTGCAGCCTGCCCGGATTGCATGACCCGGGTAATGTAAAAAAGAAGAGCCTGCATCCAGACTCTTCCATATACAGGCTTTATATTTTCTGTTCTTTATTTTACAACAAGGTTCACAAGCTTGCCCGGAACCACGATTTCCTTGACAAGAGTCTTGCCGTCGAGGTAAGGAATGATCTTCTCATTTTTCTTTGCTGTGTCAATCATTTCTTCCTTGCCTGCGCTCTTAAGCATCGGAATCCTTGCCCTGAGCTTGCCGTTGACCTGAACGACCATCTCGATTGTGTCTTCAGTGCACTGCATCTCATCATATTCAGGCCAAGCTTCGTTCGCGATGCTGGGCTGATGGCCGAGCATCTCCCACAGTTCCTCAGCAAGATGCGGAGTATACGGGGAAAGGAGAAGTGCAAGTGTTTCCAGAACTGTCTTCGGGATGATATCAAGCCTGTTCATTTCATTCACAAGAACCATCATCTGGCTTATCGCAGTATTGAAGTTGAGGCTTGCGGTATCATTCGTGACTTTCTTTATTGTCCTGTGAAGAGTCTTGTTGAGTTCTTCAGGCACTGCAATATCCTCAATCTTTTTCTCTGTCGCGATTCTCCAGATCCTGTCAAGGAAGCGGTAGACACCGATTGTTCCCTGTGTTGACCACGGCTTTGACATTGTGAGAGGCCCCATGAACATCTCATAGACCCTCATTGTGTCAGCACCGTAGTCCTTGATGACGTTGTCCGGGTTGATGACGTTCTTGAGGCTCTTGCTCATCTTCGTGACGATCTGTTCTACAGACTCTCCTGTTTCTGTTTCAATATAAACTCCCGGAGATTTCTCGCTGACTTTGTCTGTTGCGATGATGATGCCGTTCTTCTTCTTGTATGCGAATGATGTGATCATTCCCTGGTTCACAAGCTTCTGGAACGGTTCCTTGGTGGAGACAAGACCGAGGTCGTAGAGCACATGATGCCAGAAACGGGCATACAGAAGGTGGAGAACCGCATGTTCTGCACCGCCGATGTAAAGGTCGACAGGCATCCAGTACTTTTCTTTCTCAGTATCGACAAAGGCCTTTTCATTTTTCGGATCGATATAACGCAGATAGTACCAGCAGGAGCCTGCCCACTGAGGCATTGTGTTGGTTTCCCTCTTCGCGGGCCTGCCGCAGAGCGGACATGTTGTGTTCACCCAAGAGTCTATGTTTACAAGCGGACTCTCGCCTGTGCCGGATGGTTCGTACTTTGAGACCTCGGGAAGGGTGAGTGGAAGCTGCTCCTCCGGTACCGGCACGATACCGCAGTGATCGCAGTGGATGAGTGGAATCGGTTCTCCCCAGTACCTCTGGCGTGAGAATACCCAGTCCCTGAGCTTGTAGTTCACAGCTTTGTGCCCGCATTTCTTCTCTTCAAGGAACTCAAGCATCTTTGCAATGGCGTCTGCCTTGTTGAGACCGTCAAGGAAACCGGAGTTCACATGGATGCCGTCTTCCGTCCATGCCTGTTCCTGCACGTCGACTTCGCTCTTGAGAACCTCAATGATCGGCAGATTGAATTTCTTCGCAAACTCCCAGTCCCTTGTGTCGTGTGCGGGAACGGCCATGATGGCACCAGTACCGTAGCTGATGAGCACATAGTCGGCAATCCATATCGGGATTCTCTTTCCGTTGACAGGATTGATTGCATAAGAACCTGAGAATACGCCGGTCTTGTCTTTTGCCAGATCTGTTCTGTCAAGATCGCTTTTTCTGGAAGCTTCCTTTATGTAGGCTTCCACTGCATCTTTCTGGTCTGCCGTCGTGAGTTTTCCAACAAGCGGGTGCTCCGGGGCGATAACCATGTATGTGGCACCGAAGAGCGTGTCGCATCGTGTGGTGTAGACTTCAAGCTTTTCATCCATGTTCTCCAGACTGAAGAACACAGCGGCACCTTCACTGCGCCCGATCCAGTTTCTCTGCATCAGCTTGACGGACTCCGGCCAGTCAAGGTCATCAAGACCTTTGAGAAGTTCATCTGCATATGCTGTGATCTTCAGCATCCACTGCCTGATGTTCTTTCTCTCGACGGGAGAGCCGCAGCGTTCGCATTTTCCTTCCTTCACTTCCTCGTTTGCAAGTCCTGTCTTGCAGGAAGGACACCAGTTGATAGGTGTGTGGGCTTCATATGCGAGGCCTTTCTTGTAAAGCTGGAGGAATATCCACTGTGTCCAGTGGTAATAATCTTCCTCGCATGTGCTGATTTCCCTGTCCCAGTCATAGCACATGCCGAGGCTCTTGATCTGGCGGCGGAAGTTGTCGATGTTCTTTCTTGTGGTCACCCTCGGGTGGGTACCGGTTTTTATCGCATAGTTCTCAGCAGGAAGACCGAAGGAATCAAAGCCCATCGGATGAAGCACGTTGTAGCCTCTCATCCTGTAGAAACGTGAATAGATATCTGTTGCCGTGTATCCTTCAGGGTGTCCCACATGAAGGCCTGCTCCTGATGGATAGGGGAACATGTCGAGAACATAAAGTCTCTTGTCTTTGGGGAATGAAGGATCCTCTGTGACGTGGAAGGTATCATGATCCTCCCAGTATTTCTGCCATTTTTTCTCAATATCAGTGAATGGGTATTTGCTCATGTTTCAATATCATAATGAGGAAGGCGGAGCGAGGCAATAAGAGAATATGATCAGGCAGCAGCGCTTTTCACATTTTCTGCGGATATCAGATCAAACATGATCTGTTTTCGTCCATCCATGCCGAAGAAAATTCCATTCAGGTGAATTCCGGCTGAAAGAAAGAGGCAGACAGAATTAGCTGTGTTGACGAAAGCCTGAGCAAAAAAGAGAAAGCCGGGAAAATACATGAAATGCATCTGCTGTGAAGTCATTCAATCCTCACCATCAGCTTGGTGACGTGTTCATTCTCATCCTTCGTTGCAATGGAAGAGATTGTCAGTTCTTCGTATATATCACCCAGCAGATGAAGGTTTTCCTCATCGGCGGCGGCGAAGAACTGTTCATAGAAAGAGGGAAGACTCCTGAGAGGTCCTTTGAAGAACATGTACGCGTATCGTCCTTCCTCAATTACGGTGGAGGTGTTTTTGCCATAGGTTGCGTATACCTCACGGCATATGGCGCCAAGATGTTTTCTGGCTTCATCAAGGCGGACTATGCTGCCGATATTCATCAGGGCTTTGCCGTCCGCAACGGCAATGAGTTTTCTGTATGCATCCTCCCATGCTTCGTCGCTTGTCTTTTCTTTTCCTTCATCCATTATCGGGACTCTGATGACAGGCTGAGCTTTGAAGAATGCTGTATAAAGCTTTCCTTTTTCCGCTTCGCAGGCTTCTTTCATGGAAGCCTTTATCGTGCTGACGACACCAAGAAGTGATTTGTATGAGCTGATTTTCTTCCTTATGCTCTCTTCTTCCTTCTCAAGAAGGCTGATGAATGAAGGCGTGTTCAGGTTGGCAAGCGCATCTTTTATATCGGGGATGGAGAAATCGAGATCACGGAGAGTGAGTATCGTGTCCAGTTCTGACAGCTGGTCAGCAGAGTAATAGCGGTAACCATTCTCCTTGCGCAGGGATGGAGAGAAGAGTCCT
>CASDXQ010000043.1 GCA_949285145.1 uncultured Spirochaetales bacterium
CAAGGGCAACTCATCAACATTCATGGACAAGGACATCGAGCTCATGCACAAGCCTTTCTACGGAACGAAGGGACACCTTGCATTCCGCTGTATCGATCTAGAGAGAACTGTATACTACCTCTCAAAGTTCGGCTTCACTGTAAAGGAAGAAAGCGTGAAGTATGATGCAAAGGGCAAGATGAAAGTCTGCTACTTCAACGAGGAGATCGGAGGTTTCGCAATCCACCTCGTAAAATAATTCATGCAGTCACCTGAAATGACTGAAAGAAGGCCGCTCCGACTGAGGCGGCCTTTGCTGTATCTGAGCAAGATGTCTGTACAATTATTCTTCCAGAGGGATATAGGCAGAAGGAGCAGCTTCCTTTCCCATCTTATGCTCAATTGCATTGACGATCAGGAATGTTAGCGTGCCTACTGCACAGCCGAATACAACAGGAAGAATGCCGAGGAAGAAATCACCGCCGGAGAGAATCTGCCAGAAAACGACTCCCACCGTTCCCGTTATGATTGAGATCCTTCCTGCATTCTTCGTGGCACCCGGCATGACAAGGCCCAGGCCGTATGCGGCAAAAGGACCTGAACAGCGGATTGCGAATGCGAAAGTATTCATCATTATGATATTAACGCCGAGGAAGCTTATCATCATGGCAATGACACAGAAAATGACATTGGAAAGCCTTGTGTAGAAGATTGTCTTCCTGTCATCGAGTTTCACCTTGAAGTTCGATTTGATAATATCATTCATGAACATGGTGGACATGCACAGCAGGTTCGAATCCGCACTGGACATTGTCGCGCTTATGATTGCGGCAGAGACCAGTCCCGTTATGATCGTCGGGGCAAAGTGCTCGGTGACACTCATCATGGCGGTGGCAGGTGTGAGATCCGGAACCATATCCTTCACGGCCAGGGCACACAGGCCGAGCAGTGTCGGGAATACCGCCATTGCCGCCATAAGGACGCCGGAAAGAAGAGATGCCTTCATGGCAGTCTTTTCATCCTTCGCGCTTTCAAAGCGGCTGATCATCTCCGGTCCTGAGAGGAATGTGCAGAAGTAGTTGAAGATATATCCGATGATAACAACCCAGCCTATCTTTGTGAATGAAAGCTGTTCTCCCGGAAGAGCTGCACTCACTGCCTGCCAGCCGCCGCAGCCGCTGATGACAAACGGTGTTGCAATGGCAAGACCTGCAAGGATGATGATGAACTGCACGAGATCCGAGATCTGGTCGGCTATCATGCCTCCGAGTGTCGTATATATGATGATTACCAGTCCGGCAAGGAAAAGACATACATTGAGCGGTATGCCGGTAAGTGTCGCTATTACACCGCCTGATGCGGCGACCTGACTTGATGTCAGACAGAAAAGCGCGAGGATGTTCAGAACAGCCGAGAATGTGGCGCTTCCCTTTCCGAATCTTCTCTCGATGACCTCCGGAATGGTAACAGCCATCGTCTTTCTTATGCGGGGAGCAAAATACGCAAGAGGGATCATTGCAATGGATGCGGCAAGCACATACCAGATCGCACTCATGCCCCAGTCCTCAAACGCCTTCTGGGCAAGACCTGTTGTTGAGCCTCCTCCGATATTATTAGCGGAAAGGGAGAATGCGACCATGAAGATTCCCATCCTTCTTCCTGCGACCATATAGTCTTCGCTGTCCTTGATCTTCAGTTTTCCGACAACAAAGCCCACCAGCAGCATGCCGACAAGATATACGGCAACAATAAGCAGAGCACCAGTATTGACCATCATCTGCCTCCTTTTGTGTGTTATGTAAATTTAACCGGAAATTTTACATCGTCATATGGAAGATATATGACAAAAAGGGAATATTATCCTTTTTTCCTGAATGCAAAGGCAGAGACTGAATACATCACACACCACAGAAGAACAACAAGAAAGAAGGCTGGGACAAGATACCACGGACGGGTGAAAACATCCTCCAAAAGAGAAAGGGGATTGCCCTCTCCCGCCCCGTTGATGAAAAAGAAACTGGTACCGAGATTGACATTTATGATCTGTATAATAATGAGAACAATGGCGAGAAAAGGAATAATGCGCACCAGCCTTCTCGCATCAGGCCTCAATCCGCCTGCAAGCAGCAGAACCGGATACATGAAAAGCAGTGCGTGCACCGTGAAGCTGTGGATCACCATGAGGTTGCAAAGCGGCAGCATCGTCCATGAACAGAAAAGAAGCGCCGCAGCTGCCGCCGGAAGACATAAGGCAAAAAGAGCCTCTGCAACATACCGGCTGCATGTGATCACATGAATGAGAACAATGAAGATGTTTATCGAGCACAGATGCAGAGGAAGGTAGTCCCAGCTGAACTGTCCTGTGGCAAACAGAAGTATCTGCTTTACAGCCTCATCAATGAGCAGCAGAAGGGAAATCACAAGCCTTATGATGAAACGTGTCTTATCGCTGCTTTTTCTGTAGAGCAAGGCTGTCATCACTGTGACAAGTGCGATTGCTGCCAGCCAGATCAGATGGCCGGCAGAGAACAGAGAAAAGCCCATTTCCGGGGGAATTGTTTCCTTCACACAGAAAAACGTGTTCATGGGCATCATCATAAGACATGCCTTCCCTTTTGATAAGAGAAGGCATGAAGGAGAAAAAAACAAAAAGTCAGAAATGATCACTCCATGATGAAATCCTGAGAGGCACCTTCCACATGGATGTTTTCAAGTACGGGATTGTCTGTAAAGCGCAGTCTGATTCCCCTGCAGGTTATCTCCGGAAGACCGAGGTACATGTCGCTTTTGTCCACCGGTTCAAGGTTTTCACTGGCAATGGAGAAACTGCAGTCCTTTATTCTCACGTTTTTCAGAGGGCTTTCAGGAAGCCCGACAAGCATGGCAGCAGATGAACGGGCATCAGTTCCCGTGCAGTTTATGACTTCAAGATTGTAAAGAGACGGGGTTTCATCGCTCACAGGCTGGCTGTCAAGAGAGAAACACGACATATCACTGCAGCCGCAACGGTAATACATGTTGACGACAAGAGGACAGAGATTGTTCTTCATAACAAGATTTTCAAACCTCAGATCATGCAGACAGCCACCTCTGCCCCTCCTGCTCTTGATTCTTATTCCTCTGTCCGTACCATCGAACGTACAGCCGCTGACGGTGACATGGTTTATGCCGGCAGCAGTCTCGCTTCCGATGACGGCACCGCCATGAGCCGCCTTCACCGTGCAGTTCGTGATAGTCACATACTCTGCAGGAGCCGCATCCTTTATTCCGGAGACACCGGAGCCGCTTTTGAGCGCAATGCCGTCATCTCCCACATGCACATAGCAGGAATCGACCGTCACATGAGAGCAGCTTTCAATATCGATGCCGTCGGTATTGGGGGCCTCCGCCGGGTTTTCGATCACGAGGTTTTTGAGTGTTATGTTTTTTGAAAACAGCGGATGCAGTGTCCAGAAAGGACTGTTCTGCAGCCTCAGGCCGTCAAGAGCGACATCCTGTGACGAGTGTATCTGCACAAGAGGCGGACGAAGGAACTGCACCTGTCTTCCACCGCCGCCGCCCGGCTGACTTTCAAAATCCGGGTTGAGGGCTGCGAACTTCTTTTCTATCTCGCTCTGCGGACCGTCTGCCGCATTCCGTCTGGCATTTGCCTGATTCCACCAGACGTCCCCGCTTCCGTCGATCACGCCCTTGCCGCTCAAAGTGACACAGGAGGCCTCCTTTATATACAGGCACGGATGCATGCACCAGCATTTCACGCCTTCCCACCTTGTATACACAGGCTTGTAAAGGGAGAAATCGGGAATGAATCTGATTACGGATCCTTCCTCAAACCTTATGTCAGCGCTTTTGCTTATTGTAAGCGGACCGGTAAGGTACACACCTTCCGGTATGGTGATCTTTCCTCCCCGGTCAAACAGACTCTGGAGAGAAAGAGTATTGTCATATCTGCCGTCGCCGATCAGCATTGTATCCTCCTTGCAGCGATTTCCCCTTTACAGGCGGAAACCGGTGGAATATTCTGAAACCTATGAACGATATAGGATTCCGTGCTCATGATTTCGGCACCTTCACAAGCGCACAGGAGCTTGCAAAGGCGGTCTCTTCAATCAAAACACCTTCTTCCATACAGCTTGCGCTGGGGAAGGTCATAAAACCGTCCAGAGGCTGGGAAGACTGGGATGAGGAATATATTTCCTCCATCACGGCGGATCTTGCCGCATACGGAGTATCAACGGCAGTCGTCGGCTGTTATATCAACCCGGTGCACCCTGATGAAGATGAGAGAGAGAAGCACATAAGGAGGTTCACAAAAAGCCTCAGCCTCACAAAAGCCTTCGGCTGCAGGATTGTCGGAACCGAAACCGGAAGCTGGACAAAGGACATTTCCTACTCGGCTGAAACATATACCGGCAAAGTATTCTCTGTATTCCTCAACAGCCTTGAGAAGATGCTTGCCACAGCTGAAAAGCATGATGCCGTGTGTGCAATAGAAGCGGTCAGCCATCATCACACGATCTGCTCTGTCGAGCGTATGGCAAAAGTCCTCTCACTGTTCCCGTCAGACCATCTCAAGGTGATCTATGATCCGGTGAACCTTGTACCCGTAAACGGAATAAGGGAAGCAGACGGCAGTTATCCGGCACATCCTTCACAGGAGGCTCAGAGAAAGTTCTACACAGAGGCTCTCGATGCCTTCGGCAGCAGGATATGTGCGATTCACTGCAAGGACTACATCCTCAACGAAAAAGGTTTCAAAAAAGGTGATCTCCCTGCTCTCACTGGTGTTTTCGACTGGAAAAACTTTTTCAAAGAACTCAAGAAGAGAAACATTGCCTCTCCGGTGCTGCTTGAAAACCACAACCCCGCGACAGACAGGGAAACCCTTCTCGCCCTAAGTGAATTCTAACGTCTCAGTGAGATTACTTTAGCTACCAGCTTTTGCATTTTTCAGCACTAAAGCACCTGCTATTCATTTCTAACAATGAATAGCAGCCCTTGTGTGATTAGCATATGTATTCCATGTCGGTTCATAATACTCATTCGCCTGATTTCCCCACATATCCCAATTTGCTCTATTTCCACGTGCAAAGAGCTCAATATAAGGTCCTGGCGAACATTTTTCAATTATCTCAACTATTTCATCAGGTTTTCTTGAATGTTCTCGTTTCATTGCGCGTATAATGTTAACCTGAGATCTTGCAGGGGACAATGTTCTATTATTATCGCCCTTGATACCAAACAATAAAATCTCAGTAACATTACGAAAATAAAAACCAACACCTCGTCCATCTGGCATCCCGTCCTTTCTAACCTTTTCCCAGATTATATTTCCTTTATATTCAAATCCCCAAGCCTTCATAACAGATAACCCGTCAGGAAGTAGTGCATTTGGCACCCATAGATATAAATGGCATTTCCTATCACAAATTGATTTGACAGGCAATGATTCTATTTCCTGAAGTTCCATAGTAGGATAACGATTTAAACGTTTATGTTCCGGTGCAACTTTGCCGGTTCGATTTTGAAATCTCCAAGGGGGATCTGCATAAATTGTGCAATACTTCTTTTCTCCTACAAATTCAAGCAAATTGGTAGCTGTTGTTTCAATATTTTTTACGTCAATATCCATATTAGTTCCTCCAGTCAACAATGCAAGCCTTCTTTATACCAATTGCCAGTATCGGACAGCCTCCGCTCCGTCTTGATTTAAGACGAGGTTCGAGTTTTCCCATCCATGTTGTACTTGCCCCATATTTTTTTATCAGTCTATTTCCAGTTGAATCATTAACACTATTAAAAATATCATTAAGTTCCTGTGCTCTAGTGATAATTATTCCAACATCTATTATGCCACAGTCAAAATAAGTTCTCATTGCAAGTAAATCCCTGTCAAAGGTTTGATCTTTCGAATTCCACTCCAGATCAAATGCAACCTTATTTTTTACAAAATCAATATTATGTCCATCTATATATCCCTCAATTATCTTCTTATCGAAAGGTTCATTTGAAAATTTTCCTCGCCGCTGAGCAACCTGTCTTGGATATAATTTCAAGATTAAATCTCCTGAAATACGAATTTCTCTCCATCCAGCGGGATATAAAATCTCATCAAATTTTTTGGGAATAGGTGTTTCGTTTCCTCCTGCTTTCTTTATGTCATCCACAAAAATCTTTAATCTGTTAAGGCAATTCTTTATATCATTCCATTCTTCTGTATATGATTGAGAAAGTATCTCCAAAGCATGTCCATAATTTTTAAATTCAAATTTATTTAATAACTCATCATCCACATAATCCTGCAAATCCAGCATTCAATATCTCCTGTAAACAAAGAAAATATATCATATTTCCATATGTTTTGAATAACAAAACCTAATTTTACAACCATATTTTCAACACTAAAAAATAAGGTAAAACTTTCTCAGATTTTGCTACACACTTTTTCCAACTTAGTCATTTCAGCTATTTCATGTGTATATATATTCGGAGGACAAAAATGTTATACATTGGAAATTGCCTTAATATTCTCCCATCATTAACATCTTCATCAGTTGATATGATTTTCGCAGATCCTCCTTATTTCTTATCAAATGGCGGGAATACTATGCGATCTGGAAAAATAGCATCTGTAGACAAAGGAGAATGGGATAAGCCTCAAAACTACTTTGATGTGAAAAGCTTCACATACAAGTGGATTTCTTTATGTACAAGGCTACTCAAACCGGAAGGATCAATATGGATTTCAACAACCCATCACAATATGGCTAACCTATTTGATGCACTTGAAAATGCACACTTGTATTTCATTAATGCAATAGTCTGGCACAAAGAAGATCCTCCTGGATTAATATATAAAACAAAATTCAAGTTTTCATATGAGACAATTTTATGGTTCGGGAAAAGTCCGAAACATTATTTTGACTATCAAAAAATGTATGCCTTCGACAATAAAGAAATGGAAGATGTCTGGACTCTCCCTGCGGTCTCTAAAAAAGAAAAAGAGTTTGGATATCATCCCACTCAAAAACCCGAAAAACTACTTGAAAGAATCATCTCAGCTTCCACAAAAGAACAAGACATAGTTCTGGATCCATTCATGGGTAGCGGTACCACAGGAGCTGTTGCAAAGCGTATGAACAGAAAGTTCATTGGAATTGAGCAGGATGAAAAATATTTCTCAATTGCTAAAAACCGCTTGAGGATGTAACTCCTCAAGCACACAATTCATAAAATTTAAAGCAGATACGGCTGATTGAAAACAACAGGACGTCTGTTGTCCCTCAGCGTCTTCTCCATGTAGGGAATATCAAGTTCAAGATCAAAGACCAGCTTTGTCAGAAGCTGCTCGGAGATGAGATTCTGCTCGCAGAAAAGGTAGCACAGAGCCTTCTCGGCAATATAGCCGGGAAGAAGAGATGCCATGTACTTCTCGCAGAATTCATCATCACCGTAGCGCTTTTCAAAGTTTTTATACAGCAGTGATGACTCGATGTTTGAATGCAGTGCCTCAATTTCCTTCACAAGATGCTCGGCATCTCCGCGGCTTGCAGCTTCTCCGAAAGGCTTAAGAGTGAAGAAAGTGTATTCCTTGCCCGGCAGATAATGATGTTTGTCGCAACGGGCGGCATAGTTTGGCTCTGCACTGCTTTCCTTCTTTCTGTCACCTCCAACGACAATGAGAGGATCAAAGAAAAGCGCAGGACATTCCTGGCCGTTGACTGAATAATAGCGGTATGTATAGAAAGCCGGATCCATGCAGTCACTGTGCTCGCAGTATGCGGTAAGCGGTATGACATCAGTGGCAGTTTCCAGCATGAGACGTGCGGTGTTGTTGAAAAGATCTTTTCTGAAATTGAGGACAAGTGTCGGGAAGATGAACATACACCCCTTTTCTATCGCGGCATTGCGTACGACATAGGCAAGCCGCTCATCAAAGAAAGAAGCCTCATCAATGATGTATGTACCGACAGAAGGATTGTCCCTGATGACGTCCTCAAGGCCGAATGAATCGCGGATGCGTGCAATATTATCTCCGCAACGTATATAACCGCTGCGGTATGCAAGGGCATCCTCAGGGTAGTCGGTGAAACGTGCCCCGTCTATTTCAGAGCGGATGAAGAAAATATTCCTCCTGTCGACACCGTTGGTGCTTGTAAGTTCCTTCACCTTTCCGCTTTTTGTCTGTGCGACAGCGGCATCCCTCCAAACACGCGCTGCGAATTCAGTCTTGCCTGAACCCATAGGACCGATGAGGAGCACCCTTCTTCCCGGTTTGGTGAAATCGAAATGAGTGAACGTATCGTGAACGGAAAGAACGGGAAAGCCCAGTGATTTAAGAAAATCTTCGCTTGAAGGGTTTTTCTCAATAGCCGGCATTGCCTTCCTCCCCTCTGGCAATAGCAACTCCGGAAGAGCAGCCCAGCCTGTCCGCTCCGGCTTCCAGCATGGCTTTTGCAGTCCCGGCATTCCTTATTCCGCCTGAAGCTTTGACACCGATACCATCTCCCACAGTCTTTCTCATAAGGCGCACATCCTCAACAGTAGCACCGCCTGTTGAGAACCCTGTGGAAGTCTTGACGAAATCGGCACCGGCGGCAACAGAGACCTTGCATGCCATCACTTTCTCTTCATCAGTGAGAAGACAGGTCTCGAGAATGACTTTGAGGATTCTGCCATCACACGCCTTCCTGACTGTTTTTATATCTTCTTCGACAGCATCCCAGTCTCCGTCCTTTATGAACCCGATATTGATGACCATATCGATTTCATCCGCACCGTCCTTCACGGCTTTCTCAGCCTCAAAGGCCTTGGCTTCGCTTGAAACAGCTCCAAGAGGGAAGCCGACAACAGTGCATACTTTTACAGAGCTGTTCCTGAGAAGCTCATGACAGAGCGGAACACGGCAGGAATTGACGCATACTGATGCAAAGCCATATTGCCTTGCTTCGCTGCATAGTTTCTCAATCTGCTCTCTCGTGGCAGAGGCTGCCAGCAGGGTATGATCAATATAAGATGCTATCTTGCTCACGATATTGTCTCCTTGGACTTCCAGCCTACTTCAAATCTCTTCCGCTTGCAACCGGGCGATAACATTTGCTCCACAGTACTCGGACAATCAGGTTTTTATTGCCAACATCCACCCTTTTTAGTTAAGCTTTCCCTATGCTTGATTTTCTTACCACAAACTACACATGGATACTCGTACTCATTCTTCTCATAAACATGTCGCAACGCAAGATCGCGCACAGCAACAGAAAGAGAATCGCTCTCATTTGGATCGCCGCAATCACGCTGCTTTATTACCTTATTGTGGTCATAACAAACTACTTCGCACCGCCTGTACCGCAGGCAGGTGTCTGGGGAGGACTTTTTTTCGTGATTCTCCTCATAATCATATTCCGAAAAAGAGTATGGCCTTTCACCTTCCGCTGCAGGGAATGCAGAAAGCGTCTTAAATGGGAATACATCATCGGACATGACGACTGTCTGTGCCAGGACTGCCATGACAAACATCACCCCGAAGAAGCAGAAGCAAGAAAAGAAAGGGAAAGACAGAAGGAAGAAGCGAAAAGACCGAGAGAGGAAGTCATCAATGAAGGCTATGCAAACGCATCTTCCGTCGATGAGATCGACTGGGATATCTGGGAGCCGAACCACCGCTGTGTGATCACCTATGTCCAGAGCGATGACAAGCTTCTTTTCATCGAGAAGAAAAGAGGACTCGGCGAAGGCTATTTCAATGCCCCCGGAGGTCATATAGAAGAAGCAGAGACGGCACTTGAGGCTGCAGTAAGGGAAACAAAGGAAGAAACCGGTGTTGATATAAAGAACATTGAATTCAGGGGGACTCTGCATTTCCAGTTCTCCGACGGCATAAGGGAACTAGGTTATGTCTATTTCGCGGATTATGACGGAGGCGAGCTCAAAGAATGCGATGAAGCCCGTCCTTTCTGGATAGACCGCAGAGAAATACCATATGACAACATGTGGGCCGACGACAGGCTCTGGCTTCCCCTCGCCCTGGAAGGAAAGAAAATAGAGGCAATGTTCATCTTCCATGACAGGGAAATGGTTTCCCACCGTGTCAATGTGATTGAAGAAGACACAGCAAGGGATGATGAAGAGTGAAAAGGATCACCGGACGCTTTGAAGCCGAGATCACAGTGAAAAAGTCGCGCTTCATAGCAATAGCCATGCCCGTCACAGGCCTTGATGATGTTAAAGGCATTGTGAAAAGCATATGGGATGAGCACAAGGATGCGACCCATGTGGTTCACGCGGCCGTTGCCGGAGCGAATGGTTCCCTTTTCTCCTGCTCTGATGACAGGGAGCCCAAGAACACTGCAGGCCGCCCTGCCCTTGAAGTTCTCAAGGGCAGCGGGATAACAGATATCATTGTCTGTGTGGTCCGCTATTTCGGAGGCACCCTGCTGGGTACCGGCGGGCTTGTGAAGGCCTACGGTGACAGCGTGAAGGAAGTCCTCAGAATTGCAAGGACAGAGGAAATAATTCCAAGAGTCCCTTTTTCAATACTCATCGGATATGAATACTATGACAAATTCAAACGCACTCTCTCTTCTTATGACATAAAGAACCTCAGTGAGGATTTTGCAGGCGGAATAACAATAAAGGGAGAAATTGCCGAAAGCGAGAAAGAGAAGTTTGCAGAAGACTTCACCTCGATAACAATGGGAAGAGCACAGCTGAAATGGAACTGACGTAAACAAAAAAGAAAATCATGAATGATAAATACGGAATTGATACAGGAACATTTGGAGACTATCTGAAAGAAGAATGGCTTGAACCTCTCGGACTGTCAGCATACAAACTCTCCAATGCTCTCGGAATAAGCCCGACTGCTCTCAGCAAAATACTGCTGGGGAAAAACAACATGAGCAATGATGTGTGCAGGAGACTCTCGAGGTACTTCGGCATAAGCCCCAGCTTTTCATCAATGTACAGGCAGATTACGAATTCAGGAACACCTGGGACAAGTTCCGCAGGGAAACAGAAAATCTGCCAGTCTACAACTGGGGCTGAAAGGCTTCTTTTCAGTTGACAATAAACTTGCGGCTCTTGTCTTCAAGTGCCGTAGGCCTAACTTCTTCCTTCACCTTTGACCTCCCTCTTGTCTCAACTATCTTTATGCATATCGAGATGACTTCCTCAATGGTCTTCCTGTCAAGATTGGCTACCGTATCGGCGTCGGTATGTATCACACTGTCGCGTCCTGACAGGCTTATACCCATAAGCGTCGTCGCTTCAACACCTGCCCTCTGTGCCGAAGCCGCATCCGTTGCCCCGCTGAAAACGGAAAGAGCACCGACTTTGACCTCATAACCCATGCTTGCAGCAGTTGTGGCAGCTTCTGATGCAAGGGAGGATGAAAGAGGAACAAAGCCGTTCACATCCTTTGTCAGGAAGCTCATATCCTGGCTCCTGAGCGGACAGTCAATATTTATGTTCACCGCATTGCGGCATAAATCCCTGTGGCTGTCATACCATGCGGCCGAGCCTTTCAGGCCGCACTCCTCTCCGTCAAAAGAAGCGAAGACAAGACGTGTATCCTCAAGTCCTTCCCCGTTTTCCTTTTTCCAGTGAAAATAATGGGCAAGCTCCGTGAGGATGCATGATGATATGAGATTGTCTCCGGCACCGGGCACATAATGACTGGAGACAAGAGTGAACAGTCTGTAATACAGCGGAGAGGAAAGTGTGAGAATCACAAGGAAGATGCCGATTGCAAGCGGTGGAAGATTAAAGGACAGGAATTTTCCTTCAATGACATCTGAAACCGTATAGCAGAAAACAGTAAGGCACAGAAGGATGTAATGGATTAATGGAAGATACATTGAGAGGATAAGGGAATTCCTGTCATTCACAGGCACATTCATGGCAGGGGCACTGTCATGATGAGCTGAGAATATAACTGTCTTTTCCACCTTCCCTCCGGGATTGATCACTGCATGAACATTCGTAAGATCGCAGAAAGAGAGGAATCTACTGTTTTTCCCTTTGCACAGAAAGAACTCATTTGCACTGAAAAGCACCGTAAAGACCGCACACAGCAGTGATACAGACGGAAAGCCGATCCATGAAAACACAAGCATTGCGGCTGCAGACAATGAAACAAGGCGGAAAACACCGTAATAGCCGCTGCATGAAGCCTTTTCGCTTGTGATGATGCAGTCATCAGAATACGGGGTGAAGAATTCCAGAAGACGTCTTGCACACTTGCGCGCCTCCTCGCTTCCGGCTTTTCTTTCAGGAAATGAGGAGACAAGTTTCTGACACTTATCAAGAGAAACGGAAGCAAGGCGGGAAGCCTTGAGACTTTCCATCCCCTCCACCTTTCTTGCCTTCCTGTCTTCCTCGAAAAGCTCTTTCTTCTGTACTTTCTTCTGCATCCACGGGAGTCTGAACATCAGAAGGAAATATAACATTTAGGACGGCAATAAGAAAGAGTCAGACAATCTTCTCAAGCAGATCTTCCATGTTGCAGAACAGGGAACGGGAAAGGCGCAACAGCGTTTCCGCCTGTGCTTTGTTGATGTCTTTCTGCCGCTGTTCATACTGCTGGATCGTCCTGACAGAAACACCGGAGGACAGGGATAGCTCCTTCTGTGTCATTCCCGTATTCCTGCGTCTCTGTGCAAGTGCCGTATCAGGATTTGCTTTTCTGTACAGCCTGTCCATTTCTTCACAGAAACAGCTGATGTCCATTTCATGAAAAGGATGATACATGCAGACCACATCAGATATCGGAACGGCCCCTGCTATCCTGCTGAAAGAAAGAGCTGTCCTCCACTGGTAGTATGCCACAGCCCACCCCGCCCAGTATTCAGGGGTTCTGTCAAAGCGGACCTGCGGCCTGAGTGTGCATTCTCCAAGCCCGCTTTCATACAGCACATCATATGCAAGTTCAATACCTGAACGGCCTGCAATTACAGACACATCCCCATATGCAAATGCATGACCGGACGGGGAAACACAGAACAGAGAGAAAAAACTGTCAACATCATATCCCAGGTCATGGACAGCGAAATCAAGCATGAGGCCGAGTGAAGTCTGAGCCTTTTCAAGATACATTTCATCATAAGCGTGAGTCATCCGGTTTTATCTCCTCATCGAGGATCTGAACGATGAACAGATCCCCTCGCTGCCGTCTGTACCGCTCAGCATTAAGATATTCATTCCTTGCAGTTGTGTCCCTGATCATTTTCTTTTCGTACCAGACTTCAGAGAGAACCTTCTCAAAACCGGTGAAGACAATCCGCTCAAATGCCCTGCTGCTTTTCAGCACATACTGCATACCGGGTTTCCCAAGATGCATCGCATTGGAGAGCTGACGGTATGAGATAGTTCCGTTGAGAAAATCCTGGGCAAAGGAAAAGTAACTGTCATCTGCCCGGTATCCGGTTATTATGTCATACTTGCTGATGTCAACACTGAAGTTTCTGACAATGTATTCCCTTGCCTCTTCAGCAAGCGGTGCCGTCAGTGAAAACGTCCTGTTCTGCAGAAGAACAGAAAGCCAGTGGAGAACACAATAATCAGTGTCAGACAAATCGAGTATGTTCAGATCCTTATCATCAATCTCATAACAGTTTGCATAGCCGTCCCGGTCTCTGAGAACAGCCCATTCCCTTGCCAGATCTATATTCTCCGTGCAGTAGAATCCTGAACCATAATCATTGTTGGGCCGGCCTTTTCCGAACTCAGGTGATGATACAATGTCCGCAGATCCATGAAAAAGTTTTCTGTTCATATGATTCCTCAGCAATAATGATACTCCTGTAGGAGTATATAATCAACAAAAAACTATTTTCCATCTCAGCATCTGTCTGAGAAACATATATCGTCAGACAAACTTCCTTCTTGCAAATCATTGCAAATATTTCCAGCCTGATCAGTCCTTCACCAGTTTTCTGATCTGCACAAAATAGATCACAACCGCAGTGATCGCCGTGAGCAATGCAGCTGAGGGGGTTACGAACCAGATTCCATCCAGCTGGAAATTCTGAAGGACGAACATCATCAGAAGCGGAAAGACAAGGGCATTGCAGAGGGACAATACCGTAGCCTCCCTGTTCTTTCCCACGGCAGACGAGAATGACTGGCATGCGTAGCTGATCCATCTGACGATGTATGTCAGTCCCATTATGCTGATGGCATGTATGGCAAGGGAAAGGCCCGCCTCATCCGATTCAAGGAAGAGAGAGAATATCTGGCCGGGGAAAATCTCAAGAAGAATGGTGAATGCAAGGCACATCAGCGCGATTGCCATGACACAGTAGAGTGCGATCTTCCTTACCCTGTCTTTTCTCTCCGCACCCCAGTTATAGCCTATTGCCGGCTGAAGCGAGTCGAAAACACCGTACATTCCCGGCACTATGATACCGTCAATATTCATGAACACGCCGTAGATGGATACAGCGATGTCCCCACCCCATCGCAGAAGGAGGCTGTTCATGAGAATTGATGTGATCTTTGCCGAAATGTTGTTCAGAAAGCTCGGAAAGCCCTGTGCGAAAAGATCCCTCAGTATTGAAAAGGAAGGCTTCAGCCTTACGAAACGCAAGGCAAGATTGCCTTTTAAAAACGGCAGAATGCAGATGATGCATGTAATGCTCATGCCAAGGCTCGTCCCGAGTGCCGCATAACCGATTCCCCTGTCAAAGACATAAAGGAAAAGGAACTCGAAGAAAAGACAGAGGAATGACATGACAAGGTTCATGACCATGGAGAAACGCACTTTGCCGCATATCCTGAGATAGTTGTCAAAAACGAAAACAAGACAGGTAAGAGGCGTGAAAACGGAATACACCCTAAGATAAAGCACCGCATCATCCAGCAGATGGTAACTTGCCCCCATCAGGGAAAAAAGCAGAGGAGCCGCCGCTATGAGAACAAAACTCGTCAGCGCACTGAGGATGACGGCTGTGAAGACAGCCGTTGTGAACACCTTGTTCGCCTCATCATTCCTTCCTTCCCCCAGCCGTATAGCGATTCTGACGGCTGAACCCACCGCAATCATATCGGCAAGTGCGAAGTTTATGAGGATGAGCGGCAGTGCAAGATTGCCTGCGGCAAATGCGCTCTGTCCTATGAGGCGTCCGATCAGAAGCATCTCAAGAGAGAAATAAATGTTTGATGCGATCATTCCCACAGCACCGGGAACGGATGCCTTGAAGAAAAGTCTGGAAGGTTTTGTATCTATGAAAAATTCTTTGCCTGAAGTCATGATGATCTTCATTCAACACTATGGAGCAACTCCATAGTCAAGTGGTACAATGAAAGACAGAGATGAAAAACAATTCCATATTCTACACCCCGGGCCAGGTTGCCTCATTCTACTCGATAAAAAAGGACACGCTCCTTTTCTATGACAGGACAGGACTCTTCTCTCCATCCCTGCGCAAGGAGAATGGTTACCGCTATTACTCTGCTGACCAGCTGTCAGAACTGGACACGATACTCACTCTCCGTGATCT
>CASDXQ010000044.1 GCA_949285145.1 uncultured Spirochaetales bacterium
TAGGGGGGTGACTCCTGTCGCTTTTGAATCAACAATTATAGGAGATTTTTAATCTATGTACCCTTGTTTACTTTTGTCTGCTTTTCTGAAAAGTGCCCGGTTTTATCTTCCTGACTGTCATAGTCTTCCAGAGGTAAGCGTGCCATCTTTTCCTGGTCTGCAGAGTATTGTGTCTTCTTGCTGATCCGGAATAAATTCCGGCAGCTGTACGAAACATCTGAGGCCATGGAATTAAGTGAACATAAGAATCCGTTTTCCCATTATGGCAACATGTCAAAAGGCAATGTTATTTTCTTATGAATGATTACGGCCGTCTTTACGTGCTGCCGGTTTGCGCTCTGATGTTCATGAACATCAGGACGGACAAATTCTTTTCATTAACCTGCCGGACAATAGCCAGATGCTCTGCCGTATGTTAGAATTGCAGAACAGAAAGGAGGATATCATGCATTTCACACCTGAAAAACCTGATTATGAGCTGAGCCCGTATACCGGACTGACAAGAAAGCACTGGATAGATGCCGGAAAGTATATCCTTGAAGGCGTGTTCCGCCATGTGAGGAGTATGGACGATCCTGTTCTGGTTCCGCGCTATGAGACCGAGATAACTTATCCCAACAGCCGTACTCCTGCATGGAAGGTGCAGGCTGAGTATTATGAGGGACTCGCCCGCAGTTTCTTCATTGCAGCTCCACTGATCAGTATAGAACCTGATGTTGAGATTGGCGGCAAGAAGCTGAGGGAATATTACAAAGATCATATCCTGCGCTCATGCACGAAAGGCGATGAGCAGTATGTGCTCAGCTACAGTGACATGGACAAGGATGCAGAGGCTTCCTTCACTTTGCATACCTATCAGCAGACTGTCGAGACATGTGCGCTTGTCATCGGGCTTGTCACGACGAGAAAGGAAATATGGGATGAATATACAAAGGAAGAGAAGGACAGGATCGCTTTCTTCCTGAAAGATTATGCCGAGGGTACGACGGCTACCCAGAACTGGAGGCTTTTCAACATGCTTGACCTTGCCTTCCTCAATATGATGGGCTATGAAATCGACAGAGCCATCATGAGAGAGCATGCACAGGCGATTCTCTCCTATTATGCAGGGGATGGCTGGTACCGCGACGGGCATACTTTCGACTATTATTCAGCATGGGCATTTCAGGTGTATGCGCCTATCTGGTGCCGCTGGTACGGCTATGAGAATGAACCGTATATAGCCTCTGAATTCGAGAAGAATTCCAATGAGCTGATGAAAACGTATGACAGGCTTTTCGATGCGGATGGCCATGTGACGATGTGGGGAAGGAGCAGCATCTACCGCAATGCCGCCACAGCTCCGCTTGCGGCCAATTTCAATCTTGAGCACCCTGCTGCAAATCCGGGGCTTGCAAGACGCATCGCATCCGGTGCGCTTCTCCAGTTCTTTACACGCGATGACATTCTGTATGAAGGTGCTCCCGTTCTCGGTTTCTACGGCCCTTTCACTCCCATGGTGCAGAGCTACAGCTGTGCTGAAAGCCCCCTCTGGCTTGGCAAGGCTTTCCTGTGCCTTGAGCTTCCTGAGGATCATCCTTTCTGGTGTGCGAAGGAAGAGAACGGCGTGTGGGAGAAGTTGAAGGCAGGAGAAAGTCTTGAAACTCTTCTGGACGGGCCGGGACTTTCAATCACTGACCATCATGACAACGGAGAGATGGAACTTCGCACCGGAAAGGTTGTGAAGCGTATCGGTGATGACAATGGCAGATGGTGCTATGCGAAGCTTTCCTACAGCAGCAGCTGCCCGTGGGAGTGTGATCTTGAATCAGGACTCAGCGCCGCATCCTATGTCCTCAAGGAAAAGGATATAGACAGAAGTGAGCAAATCAACACCATACTGTGGAGCGGAATGAGGGACGGTGTTCTCTACCGCCGTGCTATTTTCGGTTTTGACAGTTCATCTGATCTTCATTGGACAAGCATCATAGATCTTGCCGATTTCCCTGTGGCAAACGGTCTTGTACGTGCTGACAAGCTCCGTCTGTTCCATAAGCCTGTGGATGTGTATCTGGGTTCCTACGGTTTCCCATGTCCGGATGCACAATACAGAAGAAAGAGGAAAGGGGATGCTGAGGCCGTCATTCTTTCCGGTCACGGCAGCGACGGCAGAATGCGTCATATGGCAATGACGGTATGGGGAGGCTGGAATGATCTTTCTGCTGAGAAAAGCTGCGGAACAAACCCTGATACGTCTGTCAGTTTCATAATATTTGCACATGCATCAAGAGAGAGGATTTTCGCTTATGAACCGTATGTCCTCATAAGCCAGGTGATAACAAAGGAAGGCGATGAAGGTTTTACGGATGATGAGATCTTCAGCATTGATGAAATACAATACACAGACAGTGAGTGCTGCGGCGGTTACGGTCCTGTTACGATAAGAATGAAGAATGGAAAAAGCTATGCTGTTGATTTCAGCGGCATTGAGGGAAGCCTGATGATGTGAGAGATTCTCGCAGCATTCGTTGACAATATGCGCATATGCAGTAAAGGGAGAAAAGGAGAGAGCATATGAGGAAAGCAATGATTATTTCACTGCTGATACCTGTACTGCTTCCGGCAGCTGTTTCTGCCGGTAATTTTAAGGACTCAGCGCATCGTTGTACGCCGGCTATCAGGGACTGTTCGGCCGGGATTCTGTTCACGGCATGCCTGTAATTGTTCCGGGCGGGAAAACCATTGTGATCTGATTGCGGAATTCAGACTCGGGATTCTTCTGAAAGGAACCTCACAAGCCGGGCGAAAACAAATCTGGATGGTTTTGCCATGAAGATAAGGGAAGAATCCTTGATTTCTGCGCAGGACCACGATCATGCGATGATGTTGCGAAGCATGTTCTTGACGTGAGCTCCGATCCTGCCTGTCCAGGATCGGGGATAAAGGCCAGCAGTGTACTTTTGCTATCTGGAAAAAAGAAACACTGATGAATAAATGGGAAACACAGTTCTTCAGTTGTATGTTACACTGGAAATGACCAGGAGTACATGTATGAAAAAGAATATTATTGTTCTGTTTGCCGTTCTGATGATTTCCTTATCTGTTTATGCCAGTCCGTTCAAAAGCATGAGTGCAACAGTTTATGGAGGATACCAGGGACTGCTCAGTCAGGAAGCGGTACATGGAGTCGGGGGCGGAGCTCACGCGAGAATGCATTTTTTCTCTCTTCCTGTTTTTGTGTATACGGACATGAATGCGCTCTGGCCTTTCATCAGACCATCTATTGACGGCGAGAGAGGTGCGAATATCATGGGCATGATCTCATTAGGAGCAGGCTGGCAGTTTGATCTGAAAGAAAACCTTGCTCTGGCTGTAGGAGCCGGCGGATACTTCTGGACAGTTTTCGATATGATGTCAGGTCATGACGGGACAACAATGCATTCGCAGGCTGCTTTCGGTGTGGAAATACTTACTGAAGTCAGATATCTGCTGAATGATTTCATATATCTGTCGTGTATGTTCAATCCTGATTTCACGATTCTGGGCTTAGGAGGAATCTTCGATAAAGAAGACTCAAGGCTAACCGCAACCCGTTTCGATTTTCAGCCTCAGCTGAAAATAGGCATAGGCTTCCAGTATGGCAGGGAAATCTGATGAGTCGCTCTCCTGTCACGAGGGGCAGGGACTTGATGGTATTCTCCGCAAATCTGTATCTGCAGTGCTGGATGCTGCCATAATGCATATCTTTGCATTGACCATGAACCTCTGCCCGTCATACAATCAGACAAAACGGAGGGTTTCTCTTGCTTAAATTCATCTGGGCCACAATCATTACCGCACTTGTAAGCGGTGTGTTCATGACATTCTTTCCTCATGTCTTCGTTCAGGAAGATATTAATCCTGCAAAGGTTCTTTTTTATGTGATCATCGTCATGGTGTGGGCCTCTCTTGTCGGTTTTTTTGCCCGCAGGGAAAAGAAAAAGAAGAGCCGCAGTCTTTGATTCTTGCAGCTTTCTGTTTCTCTTTCTCAAATCATAAGCGTTATTAAAAAAGGCTCCGGAATTCCGGAGCCCTGCAGAGCAAATACGATTATTTGCAGAGTTTCTTGAACTCGTCGGCAACGAACTGAACTTTCGGCCCGATGATGACCTGAACAGAATTCTTTGCCGGGCGGAGAACACCCTTCACACCTGAGCTCTTGATCTTTTTCTCATCAACCTTGAGGCGGTCTTTGACTTCAAGGCGGAGACGTGTGATGCAGTTGTCGATTGTTGAGACATTCTCAGGTCCGCCGACACCCTCGAGGATGATTGTGGCGATTGCTGTGTAGTCATTTCCTGCAAGCTCGATCTTGAGCTCTTCATCCTGATCATCTTCTCTTCCTGGTGTCTTGAGGTCGAACTTCTTGATGACGATATAGAAGACAAAGAAGTAGATGACTGCAGCAACAAGTCCGATAGGAATGATGAGCCACGGGTTGACTGCGTTAGGAGCATTGAACGACAGGAACCAGTCTACGAAACCAGCAGAGAAGTTGAAGCCTGCTCTGACCGGGAGCATTGCACATACTGCAACTGAAACAGCTGTGAGAAGTGCATGTACGAGGTAGAGACCCGGAGCCAGGAACATGAATGAGAATTCGAACGGTTCTGTGACGCCTGTGAAGAATGAAGAAAGGGCAGCTGCGAGGAGAATACCTGCAACAGTCTTTCTGTTCTTGTCCTTTGCAGTGAAGTACATTGCAAGAGCGCCTGCCGGGAGACCGAACATCATCACAGGGAAGAAACCTGTCTGGTAGATACCTGTGACCTGGAAATCACCGTTCCACAGAACGTCAGCCGGTGTGCCCCAGAATCTTGCGATATCGTTGATGCCTGCAACGTCGAACCAGAATACGCTGTTGAGAGCATGGTGCAGACCGACAGGAATGAGGAGTCTGTTGAAGAATGCATAGATACCGGCACCTACAGGACCGAGACTGATCATTGCTTCGCCGAATGTGACAAGTGCACCGTAGATGAACGGCCAGAGGAACATCATCGGCAGTGAAATGATGAGTGTCACGAATGCTGTCACGATTGCAACGGAGCGGCGGCCAGAGAAGAAACCGAGGAACTCTGGAAGCTCTGTTCTGCAGAACTTGTTGTAACATACAGCTCCGATGATACCTGAGAGAATACCGATGAACTGGTTGTTGACCTTTGCGAAGGCTGCCACGTCAAGCCAGGAGATATTGCCGACAACAGTCGGGGCCACCTTGCCCAGAAGTGTCTGGAACACGAACCAGCTGACAAGACCTGCAAGACCGGAAGTACCTTCCTGATCCTTTGACATACCGACAGCAACGCCGATTGCGAAAAGTACGGACATGTTGTCGATGATTGAGCTGCCTGCAGAGTAGAGAATGTTGGAAATGACATTGCTGCCAGCGCCCCATCCGCTGGGATCAATCCAGTAACCGATACCAACAAGGATACCTGCGACAGGAAGACATGCTACAGGGAGCATGAGAGACTTACCAAGTCTCTGTAAGAATTTCATCATAGAGAATAACCCTCCAGTTAGTTTATATCACAGGGCAAGGCCCTGCTTTTTCATGAATCAGAAGTTCTCCTTGAAGAACTGTTCGATCTGGACGACAGCTGTATCTTCATCTTCGCCTTCCACTGAGACGGTGACAGTGTCGCCCTGCTTGACAGCCATCTTCATGACAGCCATCAGGCGTTTTGCATCAGCACTCTTGTCCTTTGCCTTGACTTCAATCCTGACATTGCTTTTGACTGATGCAAGTTGCTTGACCAGAATCCCTGCCGGACGGGCATGGATTCCCATTTCATCTTTTACTGTGTATTCAAAACTTTTCATATTGGTTCCGGAAAGCCTTTTAAGCCGTTCTCTGCCTCCTGTAAAAAATTTTTTTCTTATACATTGCTTTCTATGACATTCTTCCTCAGCTCAAGTATTCTGGAAGGAGCCACGGACAGCTCGTCATAACCCATCTTGAGGAATTCATCCGTCAGCGACAGATCTCCCGCAAGCTCGCCGCATATGCCAGCCCAGATACCTGCCTTGTGCGCATTTTCTGCGATAATGGTCAGAAGTCTCATTATTGCGGGGTGATGGGCATCGTAGAATGCATCAAGCTTCTCGTTCTGCCTGTCGATTGCGAGCGTGTACTGTGTCAGATCGTTGGTTCCCACGCTGAAGAAATCCACAAGAGGAGCAAGTCTGTCGCTCATCACGGCAGCGGCAGGTGTCTCGATCATGATGCCGTGCTCTACCGGACTCAGGGGAACACCTTCCGCCTTGAGCTCCGCTTCAACAGCCTCGCAGCACTCTTTTATTTCCGCAATTTCCTTTTCACTTATTATCATGGGGAACATGATTGCGACTTTTCCGTAAGAACTTGCTCTGTAGATGGCTCTGAGCTGTGTACGGAATATGTCCTTCTGAGTGAGGCATATTCTTATTCCCCTGTAACCGAGAGCAGGATTCTCTTCCGGTGTGAGCTTGAAATAGCCGACTTTCTTATCAGCTCCGATATCAAGTGTCCGGATGACGACTTTTTTGCCGTTCATGGCTTCGACAACTTTCCTGTAGGCTTCAAAAAGCTCATCCTCGGTAGGGAATGTGTCGCGTCCGAGATACAGGAACTCGCTTCTCAGCAGTCCGATGCCCTCGGCATCTCCGTCAATGACATATCTGATATCGTCAGGACTTCCGATATTCGCAAACAGACTTACATGCTGGCCTTTCTTTGTGATGCTCTCCTTTCCCCTGTAGCTTTCAAGACCTGCCTTGTAGGCTCCCGCTTGTTCCTTTTTCTCTTTCATCATTTCCACGGTCTCTTCATCCGGGTCGATGTAATAGTTGCCGGCAAAACCGTCCACGATCATCGTCTTTCCGTTGAGAGAGGGATCTATGTCGATATCTGTGAGGACAAGGGAGGGAATGTTCATGACACGGGCCAGGATCGCAGTATGTGAATTTGAGGAGCCCTGACGCGTTACGAAAGCAAGAATCTTGTCCTTATCCAGCGCGACGGTCTCACTCGGAGTGAGATCTTCAGCGACGATGATCCCCGGTTCATCCATTCTGAAGCCCTGTGCGGCTCCGGTGAGGATTCTGACAAGTCTGTCTGATATATCGCGGATATCGGTTGCTCTTGCTTTCATGTATTCATCGTCAAGAGCCGCAAATGAACTGGCCTGCGCATCTCCGATTTCATGAACGCTGAATGCGGCATCGCTGCCGGCCTTGATCATGTCTTCAATTCCTTCAATATAATCCAGATCATCAAGAAAAAGGGACTGCACTTCTATGATGGCAGCCTGTTCTTCCCCGATTTCCTTCAGAGTCTTGTCGTAAAGGACACGGAGTTCCTCACGCGCCTTTTCCTTTGCATCATCGAAGCGGGCAAGTTCCTTTTCAATGTCCGCACACTTCCTGTCTGTTATTGTCTGCTGTTTTGAATGGACATAAATCCGTCCGATTGCAACGCCTTCATAAACAGGGCGTCCGGTACCTT
Source organism: uncultured Spirochaetales bacterium (assembly GCA_949285145.1). GTDB lineage: Bacteria > Spirochaetota > Spirochaetia > Sphaerochaetales > Sphaerochaetaceae > Bullifex. The sequence goes on from CASDXQ010000044.1 coordinate 7,508, forward strand.
TGATCATGATGTCCCCCCTTTTCTTATTTTACAACAGTGATGATCCTGTCGCCTGCGGCAACATCCTTTCCTGTTACGGTATCGATCCTTGAATAGGAATCGCTGTTGCATATCACAACCGGTATGATTGTGTTGTAGCCCTCTTCCGCAATCGCTTCTCTTTCAAACTCGATGAGAGGATCGCCTTTCTTCACTTTGTCTCCGCTTTCTCTGAGCGTCTTGAAATGTTTTCCCTTCAGTCCTACCGTCTCAAGACCGATGTGGATGAGGATCTCAATGCCGGAATCCGAGATCAGGTTCACAGCATGTCCTGTGTCAAACATGAGATCGATGGTGCCGTCACAGGGGCTGAAAACAGTATTGCCTGTCGGCCTGATCGCAATTCCTTTTCCCAGAATTTCCTCTGCAAATGTCGGATCCGGAACTTCTGAAATTGCAACAGCTGTGCCTGCTGCCGGAGATGTGAGAATCATTGATTCATCTTCTGATTTGAAAAGTTTGCTGAAAAAACCCATAAAATTTACCTTGATCCCCTTCGTTTTTTTTTTTCAGATTATTCATCTTAACATGAAATGTGAAGAAAAAGATATAGTTAAAATCATGTTTTATAAAAATAATATCAAATGGGTCGATTGAAAAGGTAAAAGCAACTCTTACTGATATGCGCCCATATAGGGTAACACTTTTATACCGGTACTAAGCCTTAAGCCAAAACCTTCTGCCACTCTCCTGTATTCTGCTGACATGTATGACGAGCCTAGGTCTGTATGTAGTATTACGCCATGCAGGTCTCCGAACTTCTCATGCAGGATTTTTACGGTCTTTATACATAACGATGTATCCGGTGATGATATGCAATAGGAGAGAAGCTCTCCGTTGTACATATCCTCAATGGTATTCAGATAGAGCGTACCATCGCAGCCCGTCAGATATGTTATGTCCTCAGCCAGCTTCTGCAGAGGGGCAAGGGAAAAGAATCTGCGTTTCACAAGATCCGCAGGCACATTACCCTTCATCGCCCGCCTTGCAGCATAGACTTCCTTGCTGAACTTCATCCTCCGGGCATTTGATTGGAGGTTGTTATCCTTCATGATGCTTCGTATCCTTTTGCTGTTCACGCATTTGCCTAGTTTGTCGGACACGATCCTCGTCATTGGCCTATATCCTATGCTGGATGAATGTGATTCCTGTTCCTCTTTTATTATGTTTGCTATTGAGTCATTCTCTGTATGCAGTCCCGCATTCTTCAGATACGCATAATAACTCTTTCTTGAGACATCTGCGATTGAGCAAAGAAGACGGATGTTGCCTATTCCTTTTGCCCTGGCTCCTGAAATTGCCTCGTATCTCCTTTTTTTTCACACGGCTGGCGTCATAGCCCAGGTTTTTCAGGGACACTCAAGGTAAGCGGTTTTAGCTCTGAGGTACTCATTCTCTCGTTTTAAAGCCTTTTCTTCTTTCTTGTCCATATGGATATTGTCGTCCTCTGTTTGTCCCTGTTCAATACCATAAGCTGATGATAGCACTTTTGCCTGCATCGTTTTAGCTGCATTCCCGTTCCCAATGGCGCGATAGGCTGCAATGATACGGGCACGGGCCGCTTTCCATGTCCTGATTGTGCTGATGTTCACATCTGCTATACCTGCGGCCTCTGCATCGCTGAGCTTATCTTCCTCGATCCTTATGAGGATCTCTGCTTTTTCCTTAAGAGTGTATGACTGTCGTGGCTTGTCCAATTCTCCTTCTTCTAACCGCCACCGGCGTATTGATGCATAGCTCACGTCATATGCTTTTGTGACATCTTGCATTGTTCGCCCTTCCTTCAATGCGTCTAGAATTTCTCTCTTCTCTTCTTTTGTGTGATGTTTCATTTTCCGCTCCTTCCTGTTGCCTTCAAAGAAGCAGATGCCTATGTGTTACCTTTTGGGGGCGCAGATCAGTTTGACAGGAGTCTGTTTTTGACTTGAAAATGAGAGTAGAAAAGGAAGTTTGTCAAAAAGAAGATGAAAGAGAAGGCAGAGCTGAACAGCATCAAGACGGAATGGGCGTGGAGGAAAGAGGATATTCCCACTTCAGTGGAAGAACCTCTGTCCACTTTTGAAAAACTACTGAATGAAAAACATCATTTATGTAAACTTTTGGAAAAGAAAAGTGAAAAAAAATATTTTTTTTGTCTACTTCTATTGACTAGTACAGACTGGATGTGGAGCCACGCTATTTTTCGGATAAAAGCAGGGAAATTGATTTCGTGCTCCAGTATGGAACTGAGATTGTTCCTGTTGAGGTGAAAGGCGGTGAAGACAAGTCTGCCCCCTCATTCAAACGGTATATTTCAGAACATCATCCTGAACATGCAGTACGTGGTATATTTCAGAACATCATCCTGAACATGCAGTACGTTTTTCAAAGCGTGGATACAGAAAGGACGGAAATATTACCAACATACCTCTATATCTTGCGGGTAAGATGAATGAGCTGCTTTGATTATTTATAAAGGTGATGATGTGCAAATATAATATTGAGTCAGGAGAAACATTCATGCAGTTAAGACGGATTCATATATTGTTCCCGCAGGGAAGAAACAAGGCTCTCACTTTCAGTTATGATGATGGAAGACAGGAGGACAGAAGACTGGTCTCCATTTTCAGGAAACACGGGCTCAAGGCCACTTTCAATCTCAACTCCGGTGAAGCGGATACAGATGAGCGCAGGATTCCCGTGAATGAATGGAAGGACCTGTATGATGGTTTTGAGCTTGCTTCACATACTGTGAACCATCCTCCCATTGACCGCTGTCCTCTGTCTCTGGTTGCACAGGAGATCATGGAAGACAGGAAAGCGATAGAGGCGGTCACCGGGTATCCCGTGCGAGGTTTCGCATATCCTTTCGGCAGCTTTACACCTGAAATAATCTCCCTGCTTCCTTCACTCGGCATACGCTACGGCCGGATTGTAGGTGATTCTGATGGTTTTGCTATTCCTGAGGATTTCTATAAATGGAAGGCAACCTGTCACCATAACCACAGACTTCTTGAGAATGCTGAGGCATTCCTTTCAATCAACAATGATTTCAGGCTTAACCTGATGTATGTGTGGGGACACAGCTACGAGTTCACAAATAATGACAACTGGGATGTCATTGAGCGTTTTGCCTCTCTTGCAGGAGGACATGATGACATATGGTATGCGACCAACATAGAGATTGTGGACTATATGGATGCTGCAAGGCGCATCATTTTCTCAGCAGATCACTCTCTGGTCTCAAATCCGTCTGCAATGGATGTATGGCTTTCTGTTGACGGCATGCCTGTAATTGTTCCGGGCGGGAAAACCATTGTGATCTGATTCCGGAATTCAGAGCCATTGCTGTGCGTATGCTGTGAAAAGCTTAAAAACGTGAAAATCCATATAAAACGCACAATATCTGATGATTTTACAAAATGGATAAAGTGCGTGCTGTCTTGTTAATCGGAGGAGAGTGCTGGGTCTGAAGATTATCTTGGCGATTCCGACTTTTTTTCAGATAAAAATATCCAGCCATACGAGGCTGACTCATATGGCCGGAAAGAAAGGATACATGTCTGGCAATCATATCATATGCAGATTCCTGGTATGTTTCTTTATCTGGACCCTGCTTTGCTGAATGCGAGTACGATGCTTTCAGCACCGAGAAGTACAAGATATGCACCCACCAGATATACAGTGGAGATCACTGCATGATAAGGAGAGATCAGGAGCAGGAATCCTATGATTATGCCTGTTATGTTCAGTGCCATGAGGCAGTAGAATGTGCCGGTGCATATGATTGATTTCATCCATTCCAGCCTTGCAAGACGTGCTGTGCAGTGTGTTATGAACCACAGAGGAAAAAGAACTCCGAGTATGAGAGCACCTGCATCGGGGTAGGTTATCAGCATTATGCCGGACATGACGCTCAGTATTCCTGAGACAAGGGAAAGCATAGGTGCAAAGCCTGTGAATCTAGATGCCCTTATGTACATCACGATGTCCCCGATGCCCATAAGCAGTGCAAGGATTCCGTAAACGATGACAAGTGCCATGACTTCTCTGTCAATCGCATTCTGCGTGTCTGCAGAACAGGCCAGGGATGCATCTCCGCCAAGATACTGGTTGTTCACAGTCTCAAGCGCCACCATTCCGAATGAATCACTCATACCGTAGCGTGTGATCATTGCACGGGAGAGTTTCGTAGCTTGTTCAATGTCATTTGAGGCTCCGGTGGTTATCTCGCCGAATATCACTTCCTCGGCGGCACGTCCTCCGGTGTATGTTGCGATCTTGTTCTCGATCTCCTCCTTTGTCATAAGATATTTGTCACCTGTATCGACCTGCATGGTGTAGCCAAGTGTGCCGGATGTCCTGGGAATGATTGTTATTTTCTGCACAGGAGCTGAATGTGACTGCATTGCGGCAACAAGTGCATGGCCTGTCTCATGGTATGCAACCACCATCTTCTCCTTGTCTGAAAGAACCGCATTCTTTTTCTGGTAACCAGCGATTATAACTTCAAGGCTCTCCTCAAGATCCGCTTCATTCTCCACTGTCCTGCTGTTTCTCACTGCTCTGAGAGCTGCTCCGTTTATGATGTTCGCAAGCTCGGCTCCTGATGCTCCGGCAGCCATACGTGCAATTGTATGGAGATCGACATCATCCGCCATCTTTATCTTCTTTGCATGAACCTTCAGAATTGCCTCGCGTCCTGCGAGATCTGGAAGTTCTACCGGGACACGTCTGTCAAAACGTCCCGGACGGGTGAGGGCGGGATCCAGCGATTCCGGTCTGTTGGTTGCAGCAAGTATCATGACACCGCTGTTGCCTTCAAAGCCGTCCATTTCCGTCAGGAGCTGGTTGAGCGTCTGCTCCCTTTCATCGTTGCCGCCGTTGACTCCTGACTTCCTTTTCTGTCCTCTTGCCTATACTTCCATTGATTCGGCTCAGCCCGGGGAACTTATAAAACCGGTGCTGGCAGATGTCCCGTTCGGTTACAGGCAGCATGAAGAGGTGATCCAGTGCATTCTGCAGGGAAAGCCTCCTGTATGCTCCGGTCATGACGGATTCAGAGCTCTGAGTGTTGTGGAGAAGATTCTTGACAAAGCCTCAATGTGATCTGAAAGGGCAGAACGGATAATAGCGGATGGAATTGTCGTCTTTTTATATGGAAAGGAAATGTCCCGATATTTGTCCGTTTGGACAATTATCGGAGTTTTATTTTTGTAATTTGCAATAAAGAAAAGAATTCCTTCATGAATCTATACTTTGTCCAACTTGTTTCAAAGGAGGTTCATGATGGAAGACAAATATGAAATAAAGGAAAGTGAAAGACAAAGCTGGCTTTCTCTTGCCATGATCTGGACAGGCAGCATGATATGTATTCCATGTCTGATGATAGGGGGAGTGCTTGGAGCAGGGCTGAGTCTGTCTGGTGTCATACTTGCCGTTCTGGCAGGATACGGCATTGTATGTTTATATATGTGCCTTGTTGGAATGGAAAGCTGCGATACAGGCCTGCCCACCGTTTCAATGGCTTCTGCAGTTTTAGGGGAAAAAGGGGCACAGTTCATAATAAGCCTGATGCTTGCGATTGCCTGTGTCGGCTGGTTCGGAATACAGAGTGCCGTGTGCGGTGAGTCATTCTCTGCTATGGTTGCAGGCTTCACCGGTTTTGAAATTCCGTCATGGATCTCAAGTATTTTCTGGGGACTTGTCATGCTGCTGACAGCCGTCTATGGATATAACGGTCTGAAGATACTGAATTTCATTGCTGTTCCGGCTCTTTTGATTGTTCTTGCTTACAGTATGTTTCTCGCCTTATCAGGAGGAGGTCTTGAGACAATAAAGACCTTTTCCCCTTCATCTCAGATGTCTTTCATATCTGCAGTCAGCATGGTCGTCGCCTCATTTGCACTGGGCGGTGTAATAAGTGGAGATTATTCCCGTTATGCGAAAAGCAGAAAAGATGTGGTGAAAAGCACTGTTCTTGGTGTCTTTCCATCCGGTATGGTCATGATGCTTATCGGTGCAATACTGTCAATTGTCACAGGGCAGTATGATATTTCCCTTGTTCTTGCTGCGGTCGGAGTTCCTGCACTCGGTCTTGTGGCTCTTGTTCTTGCCACATGGACGACAAATGTGACAAATGCATACAGCGGAGGACTGGCCGTATCGAATCTGTTTGGTTTCGGAGAGGACAGATTCAAGGTTTCCTGTGCTGTTGCCGGTGTTATCGGTACAATACTTGCGGCGGCAGGATTGCTTTCAGAGTTCGAGTTTTTCCTTAACATCCTCAGTGCTCTTATCCCTCCGATAGCAGGTGTCATGATTGCTTCATACTGGATACTTGGAAAAGGCAGGAAAGAGAATCTCAGGCAGAAAGAAGGCTGGTATATTCCAGGTATAATATCTTTTGCCGCGGGTGCTGTTGTTGCTTATGTCACTGGCAGCATTGCCGTATTTCTCATAGGACCTGTCAATGGAATAGTGGTCTCCATGATAGTTTATGTAGTATTGGAAAAAACAATGAAAAAAGGAGAAGTATGAACATATGAGAAAAATAGGAGAAAAAGAGATCAATGATATCGCAACCGGGGCTGCCCTGCTCGGTGCAGGAGGCGGAGGGGATCCGTATATCGGGCGACTTATAGCACTTAATGCCGTGAGGGAATGCGGTGATGTCACATTGCTGTCTCCCGATGAGGTTCCTGATGACGCTTTTATTGTACCTATTGCCATGATGGGTGCTCCGACGGTTTTGTGCGAGAAGGCGATCAACGGAGGAGAGTACAAAGTCCTATCGCAGATGGTGGAATCGTATTTCAATAAGAAAATATTTGCATTCATGCCAATAGAAGCCGGCGGAGTCAACAGCATGCTACCAATTGCCGCTGCTGCAAGACTGGGGCTTCCTCTTGTTGATGCTGATGGAATGGGCAGGGCTTTTCCAGAGCTTCAGATGGTGACTTTCACAATAGGAGGCATGAAGGCTACTCCAATGGCTTTGACTGATGAGAAAGGCAACAGTTGCATTTTCAACACCATAACGAACAAATGGACAGAGGAGCTTGCGCGCAGCGTTACCATGTCATGCGGAGGTTCTGTGTCTGTATGTCTTTATACAATGAGCGGAGCCGATATGAAAAAATATGCAGTGAGAGATATCGTGACAAGGAGTGAGCAGCTTGGTTCGGCACTGCGTCTTATAAAGGAGTCAGGGCAGGAAGATACTGAAGACAGATTCCTTCAGATCACAGAGGGATTCAAACTGTTCAAAGGCAAGATCTTGGATGTGAGAAGAGAGGTAAGGGGTGCCTTCAATTTCGGTAAGGTAACGCTTGATGGAATCGGAGAGTATAAAAAACATAGTGCATATGTGGAATTCCAGAACGAAAACTTGTCTGCGGTTGTGGACGGAAAGATAATGGCCACTGTTCCGGATCTTATCTGCCTTGTTGACAGCAATACCTATACACCGGTACCGACTGACGCCCTGAAATACGGTAAAAGGGTTATTGTTGTCGGTCTGAAATGTTTTGAACGCTGGAGAACAGAGGCCGGACTTGCCCTGGTCGGGCCTCACTATTTCGGTCTTGAGACTGATTATATTCCGCTTGAAGAGAGGGTTAAGGCATGAAATACAGACTTGGAATAGATGTGGGCGGCACAAATACTGATGCCGTTCTTATAGATGAAAAGCTTAATGTCATATCTCAGACAAAGGTGCCGACTACGCAGGATGTATATACTGGAATAATGAATGCGGTACGCAGTGTGCTTGATTCCTGCAATGTTGACAAAAGGGACATAACTATGGCTATGCTGGGAACCACGCAGTGCACCAATGCTATTGTTGAGAGGAAGAATCTTGTGAAGGTCGGGGTACTGCGTATCGGCGCACCTGCGACAACAGGTATCCAGCCTATGACCGACTGGCCGGAAGATTTAAGGAATATTGTCTATAAAAGTACGGTTGTCAGCGGTGGTTATGAGTATGACGGTAAGGAGCTGAATCCGCTCGATGAAAATGCCTGCAGAGCTTTTTTTGAAGAAATCAGGGGCCATGTGGATTCAGTGGCTATTTCAGGAGTATTCTCCACACTCAGAAACGAACAGGAAGTCAGAGCAGGTGAGATTGCCCGCATGATACTGGGCAGTGATATTCATATTTCTCTTTCCTCTGAAATAGGATCAATGGGACTGATTGAACGTGAGAATGCCACGATTCTGAATGCTGCCCTGAACAGAGTTGCAAAAGCTTTTACGGAAGGATTTGCAAATAGTCTGAAGGAAGAAGGACTTGAAAACGTTTCGCTGTATATTTCACAGAATGACGGGACTCTGATGAGCATTGAAGAAGCGCGCCGCTATCCTGTACTCACAATAGCATGTGGACCGACAAACAGCATCAGAGGGGCAAGTTATTTGGCACAGATAGCGAATGCTATCATAGTCGATGTCGGAGGAACCACAACCGATGTGGGTGCACTTCAGAATGGTTTTCCCCGTGAAAGCGGCGTTGCGGTCACAATAGGAGGAGTTCGGACAAATTTCAGGATGCCCGATGTCGTGTCAATCGGCCTTGGAGGCGGCAGTATCGTCAGATTGAAGGATGACGGTTCTGTTACAGTCGGTCCTGACAGTGTTGGCTACAGGATAACTTCAGAAGCCCTTGTATTCGGCGGTAATACCATTACAGCAACTGATGTAGCGGTCCGCCTCGGTCTTGCCGATATAGGAGACAAGGCAAAAGTCGCCGCATTGAGTCTGGATACTGCCCGCAAGGCAGCTGAAGTCATGAAAAACAAAGTTGAGGATGCCATTGATTCCATGAAGATTTCCAGCAGTGACGTCACCGTTATTCTTGCCGGAGGAGGTTCTGTTGTAATTTCAAAGCAGCTTAAAGGTGCAAAGGAGGTCATTGTACCTCCTCACTTCGGTTGTGCTAATGCCATTGGAAGTGCCATAAGTAAAGTAAGCGGCTATTATGAGAAGCTTGTCTCATACGATGAGATACCGCGTGAGCAGGCGATCAAACTTGCGACTAATGAGGCGATTCTTGAAGCATCCCGTTCCGGTGCCAGAATGGACAGCGTCGAGATAGTTGAACTTGAAGATGTACCTCTTCAGTATTACCCGGGCAATATGGTCAGGATCAGGATAAAGGCAGCAGGAGATCTAGCCTGACCCCTGCAGTCCGAGAATTCGCCTCATCATCATGGCTCTGTAGAGCATAATGCTCTGCGGGGCCTTTGTTATGTCCGCATGCATGAGGGATGATATCCTTCTGATTCTGTATTTGACTGTATTGTTGTGTACATTGATGAGTTTCGATGTCTTCAGAGTGCTGAGATCCATGTCGAGGATGAATGCTTCAAGTGTCTGCATCAGGAGATCTGCATCTTCTGTCTCTTCCAGAACTTTTAACGGTGAAAGCACTTTTGATATTTCATCTTCACCTTTCTCTATCACCTGAAGGAAATAGTTTATAAGCTGTATGTCTGAAAGATTGAGGACATTTTTCCTGTATGCCCTGCATGCCAGTTCAAGTGACGGAGTTATTTCAAGAAAAGCTTTCCGCACCTCACTTGTATCTTTCAGATTGAACGCTCTTATCAGGAAGCAGTTTTCATCTGACAGCAGTGTGCATATGCTTTCAAGCAGTTCACTGCCCATTCCTGATGCAAGAAACAGAACGATATTTCCTTCATAAAGATCCACAACAGGACGGGAAATGAATGGAGTAAGTTTCTGCCTTATCTCCTTCATCACGTTTTCCGTGTTTTTCCTGCTATGTATGACATACATCGTATCAAGACTTTTTACATCGATATTGAACATCGCAGCCAGTCTTCTCATTTTAAGGCTCTCATCTTGAAGTATTGCCCTTACCAGCTCCGCTATTACAGCCTCTCCGTGGTTCGGTGACCATATGACCAGAAACAGATGAAGTGTTTCCACTGTCATTGCAATCTGGTGATGTTCAAGAGGCGTTCCGTTTTCCCTTATGAAAGTAAGGCACAGCGTTTTTAAGCCTTTCCCCTGAATATATGCCCTGTTCACATACCAGGAAGGATCCATTGAATTTGTCTCAAAACACTTTTTCATCTCACTCTCTCTTCCGTGAGGGAAAGTTGAGATATTTATCACACTGTTTTCGTTGTCAGACAGGATCAGGCTTGTTCTCAGCCTGTCGCGCAGCATTCTGAGTACTGTAGATACACTTCTCAGATCGGGAGAAAGCAGACTCACATCCTCAAGTATTTCCGTAACGAAACTGGAACCTTTGTCTTCTTCTTTCAGTATGGCTTCACTGATTTCACTTATTGCATCACTGTAGCGCAGCGACATGGAATGAGGCATTTCAACCAGAACAAAATTGAGACTGTTGGCAGTTTCAATCACATCCTCAGCAATGAAAGGGATGAATGTTCCGACATAATACAGCAGAAGTCCTACTTCTCCGGCCTCGGCCAGACGGCGGATGACTGCTTTCTGAGCCTGAGGAGAGTCACAGATAGAGGCAAAAGCCGTAATGACAAGTTCATTTCCCTCAAAACTGATTGCTTTGAAAAGCTTGCTCTGAGTATCGTTCGGAGTTGAGTATTCCAGTACCGATACAGATGATACGGTGCGCTCCAGTGCATTTGCACCGGCAACTACGCTGGCGCCTCTCATGGATGGCAATTCAAGAACTTTTCTGACTGTCAGACTCATAGGAAAACATTATCAGAAAAAGAGGAATATATTAACACCGGTATAAGAGGCATTGCTTTTTTTTGAACAGTTTATAACTTTGCCAATCAGACAATATCTCCATCATTACTATTGTTATCTCCATCATTTTATGGTTAAATGAGTGAGATATAAGTGAAGCAAAGGCGATATCTATGAGAAAATTTAATTACACAAAAAAAGCTGAAAAACTGCTTACAGCGGAAATAGTCCAGATGCTGAGCACTATTCATGAACATAAAGGCCGGCAGGATTTGTTTCTTGAAGCACATATGGATGAATTGAAGGTGCTTTTGGATGTGGCTATGATCCAGAGTACGGGAGCATCAAACAGGATAGAAGGGATCTTCTCTACTTATAAGCGCCTTGAGGAACTTGTAAAAGAGAAAGCTGAACCTTGTAACAGAAATGAGCAGGAGATTGCCGGCTATCGTGAAGTACTGGCAACAATCCATGAGAATTACGAATACATGAATCCTTCTGTGAATGTCATATTGCAGCTTCATAAGAGTCTGTATTCCTATTCCAGCAGTGTTATGGGCGGTGTCTATAAGAATTCTGATAATGTCATTGCTGAAATTGATGGAGAAGGTAATCAGAGGGCAAGATTCATACCTGTTTCTGCGTGGATGACTCCTGATGTGATGAATGAGATGTGCTTCAGTTTCCGGCAGGCATGGAACGAAGATAAGATAGACAAACTGCTTCTGATTCCAATGTTCATACTTGATTTTCTGTGCATTCATCCTTTCAATGATGGCAATGGCCGCATGAGCCGCCTGCTGACATTGTTACTTTGCTATAAAGCAGGGTACATAGTGGGAAAGTATATCAGTATTGAAATGCTTATTGAGAAAAGCAAGGAAACATATTATGAAACGTTGCAGGCAAGTTCTTATCTCTGGCATGAGGGTGAAAATAATTATGAACCGTTTGTAAAGTATTATCTTGGAGTTTTTATCAAGGCATACAATGAATTTGAATCACGTGTTGAGTATTTAAGATATAAGGGGCTTTCAAAAGCACAGCGGATCAGATCTGTAATAGAACAGAATGCCGGCAGGATCACAAAAAAGGAAATTATGGATATTTGTCCTGATATAAGCAGGATCACAGTTGAGCGTACTCTGACGGCTCTTGTTAAAAGCGGATGCATAGCAAAGGTCGGTGCAGGACCGTCGACAGGATATATTTTTCTGGGTCAGGGCAAATCTTAGACTTGTATCGTAGGTCATTGATTTGTCTCTTATATATAGACGGAATATCTTGATGAAACATAAAAAGTATATACGTATTGCTTCAGAAGATCTTCAGAAACATCAGATGGTTTTCGTCCTCAGGCACATTCATAAGCTGAGGTATTCACACATCACTCGGTTCTGATAGCATATTAACTGTCATGATCAGGTATTCAAGTCTTGAAAACACAGATGTAAATGAACTTTTCTCAGTTTTTGCAGAGGCTTTCTCCGATTACATG
>CASDXQ010000045.1 GCA_949285145.1 uncultured Spirochaetales bacterium
CAGACTGGAAGCCTATGAGGATGAGGAAGAACCCATATTCTGAAAAAGGGAATCAGTGATTACCCTGAGTTCACTCTGATACCTCTCAATCTCGAAGCGATACAGAGGGAGTTCATTGTCCCTGTAATCAAGGAGCCTGTCAGCGTCCTCTTCAGAGATGCTGTATCTGCCGTTTTCCTCGAGTTTCCAGTGAAGTTCGGGAAACAGTGGCAGATCCGGGAGATCCGGAATCATCCCGACGAGGATCTCCTCATATGGACTCTCGTCAGGAATCTCAGCAGTCTCGCATCCCGTTGAGACGGCTAAGACGCTCATCAGCAGAAGAGGGAGGAGGAACAGCATCTGGGGCTTCCTCTTTCCGTATTTCCTCGATTTCCTTCTGAACATCCCTTATCCTCTCCATCTCAAGCATCCGGTTCTCAGCAGTCTTCTCTGCTGTCTTTCGCTTCTCCTTCTCATGCCTTATCCGTGTTCCCTGCCATCCGAGGAGCGACAGCAGCAATGCAATCACTCCTCCGAGTATCGCTATGACGGTGTTCATTCAGCCTTCTTCTCAGCAATGCGCTTCAGAATCGGTTTCCAGACCGCCATGCAGGCAGGAAGCTGCAGGAGATACACAATCACCGTGAACGGGATGATGTTCCAGGGAGTGTCCTTCAGCATCGTAGCGAGACTATGCGCGTCCACGATGAGCCACGCCACAGTTCCGAAGAGAGCCGAGAGCGCGAGAGCCACGCCCCTTATCTCCCATACGCCGGCCTTGTCCTTGCGTATGTTCTTCTTGTAGACCTCCATCAGAAGTCCGACGAAAGCCGCGAATGCCAGGAATATAAGCACAAGCACTATCATGTTTCACCTCTTTCCATCAGGAGCGAGAGGAAGTATTCATCCATCTTCCTTTCCTGCTCCTCAGAGTCTCCGTTTATCTCATGGTTCCTCAGGGCCTTGAAGATGACCTTGTCATTCTCAAGCGCCATCACGAGTCCTTCCTCCATGAGCTTCATCGTTTCCTTTATCGTCTCGATGTCAGCGGCAACCTTGTCGCGGCCATCGATCTTCTTCGCTATCCTGTAGAGGCACCATAGCACTATGCCGCCCGAACCGAAGAGGCAGGCGACAACCGTGCCGATGAGAGTGACCATGTCATTCATCATGAGCCTCCACCATTGCTGCGGCCTCATCGTATGTGTATGTGAGTCCGTCACGCTCAAGGCGTACATTCTCACTGCTTCCCTTAAGCTCGATGTACCTTTTGACAATCACATCGGCGTACTTCTCATCAAGCTCAGATGTGTAGCAGACACGGCCCGTCTCCTCGGCGGCGATGAGCGTAGAGCCTGATCCTCCGAAGGGGTCAAGGACGAGAGTCCCTGACATCGAAGAGTTCTGCATCTTCAATATCAAACGCATACTCTTCATCAAGCCACTTTTTCATAATTACATCCTATGCTGATTTACTTCAGAAATCATTAAGTAAAGTGAGAATAGCATATTAGAGAATAGGAATACCATCCCAGGGTATTCATTGACAGTATTCCTAATGTTATATAACATTTGTTATAAAAGGACAGTAAAATGCCACCGGTACAGAAAACAGGAAAGGATGAAACCATCAATGTTGCATTTGACATAGTAAGAAAAGAGGGCTTCTGCAATCTGAACGCAAGAGCAATTGCTAAGAAGTTAGGAGTTTCAACCCAGCCGATTTTCTCCAATTTCAAAAACATGGAAGATTTGAAGATGGAAATTATAAAGAAAGCTTCATTATTCTATTTCGCCATGCTGGAAGAGGAAGAGAAGAGCGGCAAATATCCTCCGTATAAAGCACGGGGTATGGGATACATCAGATTCGCCAAGGAAGAAAAGAATCTTTTCAGACTGCTTTTCATGGATAAAAGAAGTTCCGATGTGAAATTCCCAACAGACGATACAACAAAGGAGATTGGACTCATTTCAGATACTCTGTCATTTACAGAAGATAAGGCTTCAAGAATGCACGCTCTGCTATGGTTCTTTGTCCATGGGATTGCTTCACTCATCGTAACGGAAAGCCTGGAACTTTCTGAGGAGGATATCAGCGCTGCTCTCACAGACACCTATCTTGGACTAAAATCGAGGTTCTCGGATGAATAAGCAGCATATCTGGAAGCCATCCATACTGGATGAAACCTGCCGACGCATGATCATATCAACATCCTGGGTATATAGAATCCATCTAGAGGAACAGTGTTTACGAGATTCCATCCAGAAACTTCTTTCTATCTACCCGATACTCGGAGGAAGAGTGAATAACGATAATGTGATCTTCCCTTCTGGTGATATCCACTTTGAATACTTACATAGAAAAGGTTCTGCTGAGAATTTGATTGGAAAGAATACACTGCCTAAGAAATACGAAGCTAATTTCGATTTGAAGAAGATGCTGAAAGGCCGATTCCCTCTTGTTTCTATCAAGGTGACAGATCTGGAGAATGGCTCAGTCCTTTCAATCAAAGCAGCCCACTTACTGATGGATGGACGTTGCTTCTATCGCATAGCAAATGTATTGATGGCGCTTTATTCAGGTGAAACACCTGCTGCTGATATCGTATTCGATGACTCTGTGATACCTCAGATTATCCTTCCTGATTCTCTTGACACCTTAAAGTTCTACTCTATCCCTAAAACCGCGTTGCTTTCCGTTATATGGAAGAAATTCCACAAGACTAGGAAGCAAAGGATTCTCATCACAAATGATGAAATCATGAGAATCAAGAACAAGGCTGGAGTATCGAGGACAGCCGTACTCTCTGCAATGGTCTATGAAATCATGGGACGCAAAACCATCACAATCGTCCAGACTGCCGATCATAGAGGACATGTAAAAGCGATTCCACTAAGCTATGGAGGAAATGCTGCCTCAACTCTTTCTCCTATAAATCTAATCGCAGACCTTCCAACAGAAGAAGCTGCGAGAATCATCGATGATGGAATAAAGCGTTACCTAAAAGATGATGAGAAGTATTTTCCTGAATACCTTTATCTTCTAAGGAACAAGCTTCCTTACCTTCCATTTCCTCTTGGTGATGCATGGAAGAGGAATCCAGACTGCATAATATGCAACAGCTTCATCTCCTTCGGCATTTATGATGAGATGGCTGCTGGTGGAACTGTACCAGCTTATGCTTTTCCTCCAGATCTTCCGGATCCTATAAGATTTTTCCCTGCACTGCCAGAAGAGAATGGTATCTACATACTGCTGAATCTCTAATCAATTCGTGTTGATATTTCTCATTGTCTCCGATGCCCATTCAAAAAGTATGAATGCATCATCTTCTGTACTTGGATACTGAGTTTCAAGAATCATCTTTTCTTCTTCATCGACAACAGCAATGAGTTCACTGAATGCAGATACATATACTCCGGTATTAAGGTAATGTTTCATTCTTATCGTGAACCTTGCGCTTTTATAAAGTTCTGGAAGAATCGACCAATCCCTTGCATGGAGTATATTGTGAGAGGAGGCATGATAGATTGCACATGCTCCCTGCTGTACGGCCCTGATAATATCATCATGGGTGATCTCAGGGCAAAGCGGGGTAAGTTCTCCGTATACCGGTTTTGTATCGAGAATGAGCTGGGCCCTGTCCGCACTTTCCCATGCCCTGAGTTCATCTGAGGAAGAGACAAAACCGCATAGAATATCTTTTTCGGGAAGTGTGTCGATGTATGATCTGTATTTAAGAATTTCATCTTTTCCGCACTGCCGGAGGATTATGACCGGATCGATATCGCTGGACTCATTGGCTTCTCCTCTGCCATAGCTGCCCTGAATGCCGAGAAAGAGAAGATTGTCATTGAAAAGATTTAGAAGATTCTCCTTGAAAGATTCCATGAAGCTGTTTATGTCCATGTTTTTCTCCGTATGCTGAATGTGATGGATTTTCAAGTCTATCATGTGGAGACAGGAATCAACAATGATTTTCTTTTCTGAAATTGCAGTTCATGGCTTGCAGTCAGGTTCTGGATAAAAGGATTTCATGATATGATTAAAATATGTATGAAGTTCAGATCAGAGTGATAAAGAAGGAGTTCTATCCTGATATCGCGGAAAAATACCTGATTGAGGGAGTGAGGGCAGGTGCCTGTCCTGTGCATGAGACAGGGAGATAATGAAAAACCTGAATGTCTTTGTGCCACTGCATGGCTTGACATATGCCGTGCGGTTACTGCAATCTCAAACGGTGCTTCGTATCATACATGGAACAATAGGGAAGGGCAGACGATAGGATGCTGCGGAGACGGAGTACGTCCTGTGATATTTGAAATCACACGAATGGATTGATGAAGAGGAGTGACAATATGACGGAAAGATTCATAAAGACTTATTCGCAAGGCTGTATTGATGTGATTGAAATCTGGGTTGATACGGTGACAGGCGTGAATTATGTATTCCACAGGAACGGCAATGCGGCCGGTTTCACACCTCTGCTTAATAAAGACGGCAGACCTGTCGTGAGCCAGGGAACATGAAAAAAGCAGTTCTTTTCCCCGGTACGGGGTACACATGCAGGGAAGAACTGTTTCTCCTTACCGGCAGGGAGCTTGAAAGAAAAGGCTGGACTGTTGTCCCCATTGACTGGTCGGCAATACCTTTCAAGCCTGTCAGAACAGTGAAAGAAGCCTGTGACATGGCTCTGGGGTATGCCATATGCACACTGAAAGATGAAAAGCTGGACGAATGCGATGATGTGCTGTTCGTTTCAAAAAGTCTCGGCTGCATCAGCGCTCTGAAGTATTCATCTCTTCTGAATCTTAAAAGCAGGTATGTGCTGCTGACACCGACACGTGAGGCACTGGAGGAAATATCGTCATACACTGATGTTGTCTGTGCAGTCATAGGCAGTGAGGATATGATCCCGATACCACTGAGAAAATCACATCAGATATTACCGCTTATATAATGAGGATGATTTGAAATGAAGCAGAATGATTATGATGAGGCATACTCCTCATTCTGGAACAGTTTCGGCAACGGCTGCGGCATACAGCAGGGATGTGAATCTCCAGGATGTGAGACCTATGATGAAGGTGACAGCAGCGGCAAATGCTATTCTCCCGATGTCTCCTGTCGCGGCGAATACGCCCATTTGTCTGCCTATGCTGCTGTGCTGTGATGCTTTTGCCACAGCTGAGAAGGCAAGCGGGTGGAATATGCCGAATGCTATGCTGGCTATTATGAATGCAAGAACTACGGTGATGACTCCTGAAGACAGGCCGAGAATGAGAAAGCCGAGGCTGTAGAACAGAACTCCTATGCTGAGGAGTCTCAATGCCCCGAATTTTGATGCAGTGACTCCTGCCGGGATTGCAAGTATGATGCCTGAGAAACTGAGAAGGGAGCCGAGCAGTCCTACAACACCGAGAGATAGTGCGAACTCTTCGGATGCAAACGGGAGTATCAGGGGCATTGCTGCGAGATAACCGTCATTGAAGAGATGTAAGATGGGCAAAAGCATGGAAGTCTCCTTCTATTCCCCTCTGGCAAGGAGTTTTTCTTATTGTCCTGATAGCTTCATAATACAGTGATTGATCTTATAATTAAATGGCTGATCCGGACGGAAGGGAAATATTTTCTTTTTCTCTTCTCCTTTTTCTGCTTGTCTGCATACTTTCTTTGTGCGATAATTTTCACCGACATGAACAGAAAGATTCCGTGTTAGAAGCAAAATCCCAGAACTGAGAGAATGAAGAAGTGTGCCTGATAGATGACGGCACAGATCTTATTCTGTCTTTTCCCAACTGTCAGTTCCAGACATATATGCAGTGCTTTCATCTGTGCTGCCGTATTCATTCAATTTAAAGGATTTTGCAATGGAAAGTCTTGTCAATATATTCAGCCTTCAGGCTCTGCTGTTCATGGCTGCAGAGCAGTTTCTAGTCGGGTTATCAACTTTATGTGTAATAAATCTGGGTCTTCATCTCGGGGATGGACAAAGTATTCACTGGTTTCTGGGATTTGTCATATCACTCACACTTGTATTCGTACCCAGAATCTTCAAGTACCGCTGTCTTGTCAAAGCACGCTACCGCTCATTTCACCGTTTCCTGGAAATGTATGAGAAGAATCTTTATTCTCATCCTTATTTGAAAACGAGCCGGAAATTCTGCGGGCAGAAGCAGGCTTACTTTCAGAACCAGCTGTGGCAGACGCTCAGTGAAGCCTGTACATTTCTTGATGATGCTGTATCCACTCTTCTGAATGTTGTTTTCAATGTCATTGCAATAAGTTTCACATTGTCCCGCGGTTTCCTTGCCGCATATTTCTGCTCTGCACTCATTACTGCAGCCGGAGCTTTTCTTTTTAGAAAGCGGATCAGATACAAAAGCATTGATGCACAGGAGAGACAGAGTGCCATACAGACTGCCCTCTTCAGCGGGTGGGACACTATGCTGACTGGCAATGCATACAACTGGAGAGAGTGGAAGAGGTCATTTGAAATCAAGATGAAGGAAGGTGTGTGCAGTGAGAAAGGGTATTATTCATTCAGGAGCTTTGTCTCATTCATTCTCATGGCTGCTGGCATGCTTCCTGTTGTTCTTGTCGCAGCCCGTATGCTGCTGTCTGACGGATATGATGGAATCATGCTTGCAGCAGCCGTCAGTCTCCCTCGTCATGTAAGCAATATTCAGTACATGAATTTCCTTGTCGAGGATTTCACGGCTTTTGCGGGGTTGACTGCAAAACTGAGGAACATACGTACATCGGCAGATGCCGTGAAGAATCCAAAGTCGTATCAGGGAAAGGTTGACTGGAAGAATATTTTATTCACAAAAGGAAATCGTACATTCTCATTTTCTTCCATGGATGAATGCATTTCATATTTTGAGACACTGCTTTGTCATGAAGAGAAGGGGAGAATTGCAGTGAGAGGGGAGAACGGCAGCGGGAAAACCACAGTCATGATGCTGTTGAAAGAGCATTTCAGGGAAAAGGCATATCTGTATCCCAATCACACAAATCTGTTTTTCAGGGATGCAGGTTCCGGAGAATATTCAACAGGAGAAAAGGTGAGAGCCGATCTTTTACAGCTGATTGAAAGCAGGAATGAGATAGGTGCAAGCCTGTATCTTTTTGATGAATGGAATGCGAACCTTGATCCGATCAGCCAGAAAAAGACAGATATCATAATTGAACAAATTTCACGGCAAAGCCTTGTGATAGAAACCCTGAACAAAGATAGTTAAGATTCCATCATTCTTTCTGACAATTCTCCATCTTACAGTATCTGAGGGTTCAATGTATTTGCCATTCTTGTAATGATAGGACAGACAGAGGCATACCCTTCTATACGAATTGATGATCTTTCTGTGACATGTATCTGGAACCAGTGGTCTGCACGAAAAAGCAAGTATGATTTGTGAAATTCTGCACGAAAAAGCAATATTCACGGTTTCAGACAGGTGATGGGAACAACAAATACTCCGTCATTTCTGCGGTATGCAAAAGGGGCGGTTCCTGTGATCACCATTAAAAAAGACGGTTTTTTCATCTTGTCCGTATCTATTTTTGTTGCAAGCTTCTTAAGTGTTTCTGCTCCCTGATCTACTGCGGAGTGTGCTCCAAGCTTGATTTCTGCCAGAGCATAAGATCCGTTTTTCAGATGGATTACGGCATCGCATTCCAGGTTCGATTTATCTCTGTAATGATATATCTCTCCATTAATAGCCTGACTGTAAACGCGCAGGTCCCTGACACAGAGGTTTTCAAACCAGAATCCGTATGATTGCAGATCCCCGATCAGATCATCAGGACCGAGCCCGAGTGATGCAGTTGCTATTGAGGGATCGACGAAATAATGAGTAGGGGATGTCCGTATTGCAATCTTCGACCTGAGATTCGGGTTCCATGCAGACATATCTTCAATTACAAACCATGAAGAAAGTATGGAGTAGTAATTGTATGCGGTTTCATAACTCATAGTTGAAATGTTGTCAATCACGCAATCTTTTGCTATGTCTTTTATCGGAATCTGGCTTCCGATATTCCTTGAGAAAGAGCGCAGAAACATCTGGAGAAGACGCTTATTGAGTATAGTTTTTTCTGCTTCCTCAGTATCCATATCGCTTCTTCCAATTGCATCAACGTATTCCGGTGCCTGCATCAGAGCTATTTTTTTTGATATATTCTTTCTGCAGGCCATAGGCCATCCGCCTCTGCATATAAGCCATGCAAGATTGTGAATGTCCGCACATGGATTTTCGCCTGAAATTTCTGTCTCTCCTGCAAATAATGCTTCAAGGCTCACTTTTCCATTTGAATCACCGGATTCGAATAAAGTCATAGGTCTCATTGTAATCCATGAGAACCGTCCTGCTCCGCTGTGATGATACTTGTTCCAGTCTTTCTTCCTGCTGACGGGAGTGACAGATCCTGTCAGTATGAACTGCGAGAACTCTGACCGTTCATCAACTGCGAATCTGACAGCATCCCATAAGTCAGGATACATCTGCCATTCATCAATGAGGCGCGGTGTATCTCCTTTGAGCAGTATGCTGGGATCGATCTGCATGACTTCATTATAGTAAGATTTTCGTCCTGGATCATTCATCAGGATCACGCTTTTTGCCACCTGCTTAGCACTTGTTGTTTTTCCGCACCATTTTGCCCCTTCAATTACTACAGCACCCTTTGCACTGAGCTTAAGATCAATCAGAGAATCTATTATTCTAGGAACATAGTTTTTCATACAAAAAACATAACATATAAATAGAAATGAAAACAAGCAAAATTTATCATATTTCGATGATGATACGACAGTTGGCAGTATTTTCGATACGATAGTTGGCAGTATTTTCGATACGATAGTTGGCAGTATTTCCGATACGATAGTTGGCAATATTTCCGATACGACAGTTGGCAATCAGCCGGGCTGTTTCCTCATTTCATCAAGCACATCGGATATGTCTCCTCTGATGCATATTGATCTGTCTTTTATTTCAGCCGGTACATATGTGTTCTGAAAGTTCACACATGCATACACAGCCTTCTCATTCTGATATGTCATCTTCCAGAAAGGATACTTTATGATGACAGGTGTGTTCATTCCCACTCCGAGTTCAAGGAACAGGATGTGCCTGTCTTCATGACGCTTCAGAAATTCATTATATCCGGCTGCGGCAGCATGCCAGCCTTCGTCCTGCACGAATCTGTCATCGACCCTCAGGTTTGTCGTCATCGGTTTCCCGCACACCGGACAGTGAGGAACCAGGGAGGAGGGGATTTTCATATCTTTCTGCTCATCAATCATCTGCCTTACAATTTCAAAATTGTCATATGTCTGCTGATGACAGGGAACTGAGCACTGGAAAAGACCGTAATCACCCTGCGTGTAGAAAAGTCTACTCTTATCGAAACCCGCTTTCTGTATCTGGTGATCCACATTTGTCGTGATGATGAAATAGTCTTTGCCCGTGACTGTCTTCAGAAGATCTTCATATGGCTTCCCTGTTCCGTTTTCATAGCGGTTGACCCAGATCATTCTCGACCACCATGCCCAGTACTCCTCAGGACAGGAGAATGGATAGAAGCCTCCTGAATACATATCGCTTATCCCGTATTTTCTCTGGAAATCGCCGAAAGTCTTTTCAAAACGCTCACCTGAATAATCGAATCCTGACGCTGCGGACATACCTGCGCCGATTCCGATGACCAGGGCATCTGCATTTTCAATTTCCTCTCTGAGCTTACTTATATTCTCTGAATAGTTCTTCATATATTTTCCTGTCCTCATCCTTGAAAACATTGAACACAACCTTGATTCTGCTGTCCGTATCCTGTCTGTACTTCTGTACAGTATTGAAAGCGGTCTCTGCCGCTTTCCTGTTCGGGTAGTGGAATTCCCCTGTTGAAATGCAGCAGAATGCAATACTGCCGAGATTGTTCTCATCAGCAAGTGCAAGACATGAGCTGTAGCATGATGAGAGAAGTTTCCGGTCCTCCTCTGTCGGTCTGTATGTTCGCACTACAGGGCCGACAGTATGGATCACGTGAGAAGAGGGAAGGTTCCAGCCTTTTGTAAGTTTCGCCTTTCCAGTCTCTTCCTCATGTCCCTGCCGTGTCATCAGTTCATTGCATTCCAGCCTCAGCTGGATGCCGGCAAAGGTATGTATGGCATTGTCTATGCAGCCGTGACACGGCACATAGCAGCCTGTCATGCCGCTGTTTGCCGCATTGACTATCGCATCGCATCTGAGAGTGGTTATATCGCCTTGCCAGAGGTATGTGTCCCCAATGACAGGAGACAGGCCTGCAATGTCCGTGATTCCTTTTCTTCTTGTCTCTTCCTGAAGGAATTCATCCTGGATGGACAGGAAATCATCGCCAATGGGTTTTGCATGTCTCACGTTCATCAGCGATCGGAGCAGCCTCCATTGTCGATAGCTGTCATCAGGTATCCTGATGGAGGAATAATCGGGATTCTCATTCAGGAGATACCTGATCAGAAAGAGTCTCTTTTCATCATGTGTCATGACATTTCCCTCCTTATGACTGCTTTTTCTGGACAGCTTTTCATACACATTCCGCACATCAGACAGTTCTCATTGTGTATGCAGAAGGGAAGAGCCGTGCTGTCTATGCACTGCTGGGGGCATGATGCAAGACATTTTCCGCAACCGGTACATCTGTCAGTGATGAAGAATTCTTCCCTGACGGACTGAGTGCTGCCGAAAGAGAAATTTTTCCTGACTATCGGTTTTGAAGAGAGATCGAAGAACTCACCGCTTCCTTCGTACAGTCTGAAGGCAGAGAGGGCCTTTCTTGACTCCTCTGTCGGATATATTTCAAGCATGTACGGGTTCTTCTCAAGGAGACGGGCAAGAACAGTATCATCGGTTTCTTCCACATGACCTCTTACAGAGACTGCAATGGATGACATGGTGTCATTGCCTTTGACTCCGGTGACGGATATGAACTTCCGCTTTTCAAGTCTGTGGAAGAATCCCTTTCCTTTTGCCGTGAGGAAATAAAGGCCCGTCTCATCGCTGTCCATGATATCTATGGCACATGTAACCGGCAGCCCGTCATCATCAGTGCTGGCGGCAATCACCGTGTGTATTTCATCAGTGAGAAACGAGAGAAAATCTTCAGCAGTCTCAGGCTTTTTCTCCGATGAGCTCGCTGATTCCGTTCCTGATGTCTTCAAGTGTGTACTCCTTCATCCTGTCTTCCATCGCTTCCTGTATTGACTGCAGCTTGCCGTCAAGAAGAGCATGGATATTACGTCCGACGGGACAGGCCGGATTCGGGTTCTCATGAAAATGGAAAAGAGTTCCGTCTTCAATCGGTTCAACCGCCTTGTAGACATCCAGGAATGTGATATCCCTCAGCGGTCTGGTTATCTCAATACCGCCTGTCCCTCTCATGACTCTCACAAGCCCTGCTTTTGAGAGCTGTCCCAGTATTCTGCGGATGATGACAGGATTGGTGTTTATGCTTGATGCCAGAAAATCGCTGGTGACCTTGCATTTGTCCCTGAAGTATTCAACACAGGCGAATATATGGAGTGCCACCGTGAATCTTGATGATATCTGCATATCTTCCTCCTGCCATCATTCTTAAACAAAGGTAAGTGTAATGTCAATGATTACATCAGAACTTGCCGTTGTCATTCTGCCATGCAGACTGATCTGCAATTGTCTCCATCACGTCCCAGTGCTCGGCGATCTTTCCGTTCTCGATTCTCCACAGGTCGTAATAAGAAGTGGGGACTCCGCCAAATGTGCCTTCGCTCACACCAAGAACGAAGTTTCCATCAGCAAGCACCATGTGAACAGTGTCATAGATCATGCTGATACCCTGCTTTGCCATAGCCTCAAGTGCGGCTGTGAGCCCTGAAAGACCGTCAGCGATACTTATGTTGTGCTGGATGTACTTATCCCCATCGAAATAAGATGCAGTCTTCTCCGGATGCTTTCCCTGCATAACATCGACAAGGAAATTCTTCACAAGTTCTCTGTTCTCTTCTGTCTTTCCGGTATCCTCAACTGCCATATATCCATCAGTCTGTGTGTGTCCCGATGGGTTAGGGGCTGCCAGAGATGCCAGGTTGTCCCAGTGTTCTGCGATCAGTCCGTTCTCATCAAAACGGAAGATGTCGAAGGCAACCTGATCGCCTGCACCTGCGAAGTTGTAGACTGTCTGCAGGAATACCTTGTCGCCATCTTCGAATGCCCTGATGTTCTCAACTGTCGTCTTCACCGGAGCTACGGCAAGATACTCAACTGAAGAGAGGAAGGCATCACGTCCTGTTCCGTAAGAAAGGGTGTGCTGGATGTAGCCTTCTGCGAGCAGGGATGCTGCTGTCTTTGTGTCGCCTGATGCGAATGTACTGATCAGTGCCAATGCTTTTTCCTTGTTTGTCATAATTTAAACCTCCGAAATATTATTTATTGTAACCATTATGGTTTCATCTATGCTTCGGAAGATATAGCATCTTTGATGTAATGTCAATAGTTACAACAAAAATTTTTTAAAACATTTTTTGAAGCTGATTCTTCATTCTTGAAGTCATACTGCAGGGGAGGTAAACTCTGATGCGGAGGCAGATGATGAAGACAATAAGACTTTTGTACCCCGATTATCTGAGCGGCGGCCTTGATGAATATTATTTCGGCTCATGTCTGATGTCACATATCATCCCGGAGAACAGAGAACAGAAACTTGTGAAAGTAGATGTTGCTCCTCCGGATGGCAGAGAGAGAAGTGTGACAGAAGGTATCTACGCAAAAGGAGAAGTCATTGCAGGCATCCGTGATGCGATGAATAAGATAGAGGCGGAAAAACCGGACAGGATCATCACGATAGGCGGTAACTGCATGGTGTCCCTCGCGCCTTTTGATCCAGTCCACCCCTGCGCGACTCCATCTTCTGTGATGTGGAGAAAGCAGGGAAATAATGTGTTTTCGATTGTAAATATCTCTTTTTTGTGCTAGTATTTAGACATGAAGATAATGGTGTCGAGAGAAGTCAGGATTGTGGATGCATTCAAGGTATTTCCTGACACCATTGCAATATATCAGAACGCTGTTTCCTTTCTTATCGATGTTGTGAATGAACACTATGTCAATGTCTGTGGTCTTCCCTCCCAGAAGGCAATGACATTTATAGAAAGACTTGTACACTCCACATCAACAAGAAAAGCAGCCTATCCATCTTTCGATATCCGCTTTCATAAGCTTCCATCCTACCTCAGACGCTCTGCAATCTTTGATGCCATTGCTGCAATCAAACTCTACAGGAAGAACCTTGCAGACTGGGAAGTTTCAGATAAGCTTAGGAAGAAGCCTTTCCTGAAGAGGAAGAGAAATGTGATGCCGGCCTTCTACAGGGACAATATGTTCATACCCGATAAAAAGGATGGTGTGTACATGGCAAAACTTAAACTCTTCAGGGATGGAGACTGGAAATGGCATGTGTTCAATCTCTCGCAGACCGACGTGCGCAGCATCCGCAAGGAGTTCGATCTTGCCGATGCGAAGAGCCCTGTACTGAAGAGACATGGACAGCGTTTCAGCCTGAGCTTTGCATTTGAGACGGATACAGAGCTTCCAAAGAAGGAGAATAAGGAATATTCGATATGTGCTGTGGACATCGGCATCAACAATGCGGCTGTCTGCTCAATCATGAAGGAGGACGGTACTGTCACTGCAAGGAGGTTCATAACTTTCACAGGAGAAGAAGACCGTTTCAACCGGATTGTGAATGAGAGAAAGAAGGCACACTCCTTATCAAAGTGCAGAACACACAGACTGGACCGTTTTTTGAAAAACCACAATGAGAATCTTGCAAGGCTTATTTCCTCAGCAATAGTTGAGTTTGCATCATCA
>CASDXQ010000046.1 GCA_949285145.1 uncultured Spirochaetales bacterium
TCCTCTCTTGCAGATATTCATCGCCGCCATCCTGTCATCATTTCCCTTATACCCGCACACAGGACAGGAATACAATCTCTCTCTTCTGTCTCTTGCCTTTTTATCCACATTAGAGCAATGAGGACATGTCTGTGATGTTTGTCTTGCATCTGCATATATCACAGCATCCCCTGCAAGAGAGGCTTTTAATTCCATGGAGGTGAGGAGACATGATTACAGGCATCTCTGTAAGCACAAGAGACAGCTTCAAGGAGACTGAACTGTTCACAACTTACATTTAACAAAAGCTTTTCCGTAATCAGTGTTTCCATACTTAAAATTATAAAACGATTTATTTTACAATAAGCACAAAAGAAAAACTTAAGATTTCTGCTGTTTTCAGCTATTTTCTTTCCTTTACAGACATTGCAAAAACGCAATTCCTCTGCCGCCTTGAAAGACGGCAGCTTCCTTGCTTGTTAAATTGTGAAGCGACGCGTGCAGATTCGTGAGATTTCTGTTCTTCCTGATGCCCAGATACCAGGTGTCACCTCTGTCTCCGGTGAAGAATCCCGTTCTGTCAAAAATGATTTCAAACGGCCGGAATGATATTTCATCCATTGCTGCCAGCGCTTCATACATTTGCAAGACAGGGCACTGCCCGAGAAACTCGAGAGTCAGGTGCAGATTCTCCCGCCGTGAAAAGCTTCCGCACACAGCCTCATCATGCACTCTGTCCCTTATGAATGAAATTCTATCCATAGTCGCGTCATCAAAAAGAACCGCAATGAACAGTCTCATGCTTTTTCCATGCATGCATTCTCTGATTCTACCATCAGAAACACCCGCATTGAAAGAAGGGGATAAAGACATTTCCCGCAATATGTGGACGCGATTCTTTTTTCAGCGTAAACTTAGAACATACGGAGCAGACAGGAATTATGACAAAACAGACAACGACATCCATGCCCAAGGCAACACATATCGCCTCATTGATAGAAAGCTCGATTCTCTCAGGTGAGTACAAGCAGAGAGAATACCTGCCAAGCCAGAAAGATCTTTCGTCGAAATACGATGCCTCATCCCGTTCTCTGAGGGAAGCTTTCAAAATACTTGAGGCAAAAGGCCTCATTGAAGTGAGTCAGGGCAAGAAAGCATACGTCAAGACAAACAGACTGGATCAGTTTGTCGAGTCAATTTCGATGTCCATGTTCGGCCCTGACTCAAAAGACATGAAACTGCTTTCCGATCTGCTTCAGGTTCACATAACGCTGGAGGTTTCCGCAGCAAGAGAGCTGAGCCGTGCGGAAGACAGACTGCGCGTGGTGAAAGTCATGGATGCCTTCCTTGCGAAGATGGACAAGGATCTGGCGATAATCGAGAATTCAGGAGACAAAGACGCCATAACCGATTTCAGGAACTGTGACTTCAACCTCCATCTTGCCGTGATCAACTCAAACGACAATATTGTCCTGAATTCAATTTACAACGCGCTTGCACCTCATATCCAGAAAGTCATGTTCTCTCTTCCCGAGACGCTGGAAGACAGAAGGAAGAAGGTACGCGAGTACGGTTATCTGACAGATGCACTGCGCAATGGGCAGACAGATCTCGCTGTTGCCATGACGCTGGTCTATACGACAAGCCTTTCCAACAAATTCAAGCTGAATTACGAAGAATCAGGCAGCGGTAATGAATGACATCATCCTCTCGATAGAACACGCATCGGTACGGCGTGCGGGCAACTATATTCTTGACGATGTATCCTTCTGTCTGAGAGAAGGCGAGAACACTGCGATAATCGGACCAAACGGAGCAGGCAAATCAACATTGATGAACACGCTGTGCAAAGAAGTCCATCCGCTTGCAAGGGAAAACTACTCATATCAGCTTTTCGGCCGCAGCCGCTGGCCCGTGTCGGAACTGAGACTCATACTAGGCCATGTAAGTCAGACAGATATGATGCTGCTGAATACAACGTATTCCGTTTTCGACATTGTCCTGTCAGCACGTTTTTCCGCCATA
Source organism: uncultured Spirochaetales bacterium (assembly GCA_949285145.1). Classification (GTDB taxonomy): domain Bacteria; phylum Spirochaetota; class Spirochaetia; order Sphaerochaetales; family Sphaerochaetaceae; genus Bullifex. The sequence goes on from CASDXQ010000046.1 coordinate 2,005, forward strand.
GGAATGGACTTCCACATCACACCGTCAAAGGAAGATATCGCAAGGGCGGAAGAAGAAATTTCCAAAGTCGGGCTTGCGCATCTCAGTAACAAGCCGCTTTCAGCTCTTTCTTCAGGTGAAAAGGCAAAAGCCCTCATAGCACGCGCTGCAGTCAACAACCCTCCTCTCCTGCTGCTGGACGAAGCCAGCAATGCCCTCGACTTCCCATCACGCTCCGATTTCAGGAAAACGATCTCGCTTTACGCGAAAGAAGGAAAGACAATTGTCATGGTCACACATGAGCTTTCTGAAATAATTGAGGAAGTCGGGAGAGTCGTTGTAATGAGAAACGGCAGGATCGCCGCAGACGGCAGAAAGGAAGACATACTTAACGAGCATCTGCTTTCCTCTGTCTACGGACAGAATGTCTACATTGACAGAAGAAACGGCCTTTATTCCGCCTGGTGCTGATTTAGCTCTTTCTTTTTAGCTCACCCTGAGTTAAATTTAAGAAAAAGGAGTTCACTATGAAGCGGTGCAACATCATAATTCATTCAGTAAGCGGCAATATCTATATCATTGGAGAATATCTGAGGGAAAAACTCTGCGAGTTCGGAGTTGACGCACGTTTATATCGTGTGGAAGACAGTGATCTTCATATTCTTGCCAACACGAAAGACACAGTGAACCAGTATTATGAAGACATTCTTGCACTCCCCGCGGCCAGCGAGGAAGCTCTGCTGAAAGCCGACATGATCATACTCGGCGCTCCGACACGCTTCGGAAACATGACAGCTGAAATGAAGGCATTCATCGACAACACATATCCGCTCAGCGAATCAAGAGCTCTTGAAGGGCGTCTTTTCGGATGTTTCACAAGCTGCAGCCATTCAATCTGCGAAGGAAGCCACGCACTTGATTCAATGCTCTACTGGGCGCAGAACATGGCTCTTGTACATATCCCATACGGTGTTCATACGGAAATTGGACTGTCAAACCAGCCGGTTGCAGGCATCGTTCATCTTGAAGGAAAGGAAAACGACATCCGGCCTTCCGACAGACTCGGCGATGTCATAGAAACCTATGCAAGATCAGTAGCGGAATATCTTGAAGAGTAATCAGTTCCTCTTCAGTTTCTCCTTTATCAGACGGATCCAGCGGTTCAGAATGGATGATCCTGATTCTTTCTTGAGTCTGCGGCTCGCTTCCTGTATTGAAGCATCCTTTTTCTCTTTTTTCATCTCATCCCAGCGGCGCACGAGCCACATATAAAGATCACCTTCCGCATTGCCCGGGAAGTAAAACATGAGATTGTCCTCCCTTATCTGTCTGACGATTGGAGCATATACATTTGCGTACCAGCTTCTGGCGGCATCTTCAAAGGAAATCTCGCCTTTCACATTCTGATTGATGTAATATTTATGAACAAGGATGTGGTTGACCATCTCAGGATAGGATCCAGGCGTTGTGAATACGATCTCGCCCATTGGCAGGTATGAAGGTCTGTACTGCTCAATGAAAGCCTGTCTCTCATAGTCAACAACCCTCTGCCTGAGATGCTTCATCGTCATGCCGGCTTCAAGTTTGATCTCGCTGTCAAGCTCGACAACTTCGGCATCTATGAAATCAACGCCCATGCTCTTTGCAACAGAGACGCGGTGATTGCCATCACGCACGAAATAATAGCCGCCAAGCGAATAAACGGAAATCGGGGGAAGAATAACATCGCTCAGACGCGCCTTGTCAATGCTCGTCCAGCGTCCGCGCAGCATTTCCCTCTTAGGATAGAAGGCAGCGGAAAAATCACGATAACGGCCTTCTGATCCTATGATCTTGTCAATTTCAATAGTCTTCATGCCGAGATATGTTTCCTTTTTCGGCTTTATGATCTTTGTAACCTCATAAAGCGACAAAAGATCGGAATTCTTCCATGTCAGCTTGTTGAAAAGCGACTGCATTTTCGCCCTGTTCTTCGCTTTGTTGAAATCCTCAGCAGACTGCTGTGAAAGAAAATCAGATGTACCCATCATTTGTCTCCTAAATAAGGATCGTCAAGAATATAGCTCCTGTAGACATTGATGATTGTCGTATCTTTGTAGTGCAGAATCCTGTTGGCATTCTCATCAAATAGGTGCACATGACCGTGCAGCATGTATTTCGGCTTATACGCTTCAAGAAAAGACAGAAATGTCTGGAATCCTCTGTGACAGATATCTTCACCGTCCCCATGCCCGAAAGCCGGGGCATGCGTCACCAGGATATCAAGATAGCGTCCATAGCGTTTCTTGTTGTATATCAGATGCGGAATCAGCTTCGCTATCCTCCACTGCATCTGTCTTTCAGTGTACTGGCTTTTGCCGTAATTGTACAACATCGAGCCGCCAAGCCCCATGATGATAAGTCCGGTTCTCTTGTCTCTCATGACCTTTCCGTCAACAAGATTGCCTCCGAAAGCCGGCATCATGACATGCTTGCCGGTTCTTGAATACTCGACAACCGGATCAAAACCGCCTCTCCTCATAACCTGGTCGAAATGTTCAAGATTATGATTGCCGTAGACATAATAGAAGTCCTTACCGAGGACTGTCATGATGTAATCATAGTAGCGGACCGGCAGATCACCTGCGCTGACTGCAAGATCGCAATCCGCAAACAATTGTTTTGCCTGATTGGAATAGATCAAGGGATCCGTTATATCCGCAACACACAGGAGTTTCATACATAGAATGTTAACGTATGAGAGGAATTAAGAAAAGCACCTGTTTCACAAACGGCATACATCCAGGATACAATGAAAACAATGAGAAAAGGAAACACAAATACACAGGGAATGCTGTATTCAGCACAGAGTGAACCCGTTGTCTATTGTTATGCACTGTCCATAGATTCCGCGGCTTTGTGCAAGGAAAAACACCAGAGATGCAATATCTCCGCTACTCATCATTTCCTTTCTCACCGTATGGCCTTTCCAGTATTCTTCCAGAGAACTGTCATATAAAGCATCCCGTGCGATAAGTCCCGGCTGGACAGCATTCACCCGGAGTCCTGTTTCCGCCGCAAGCGAACGTGTATATGCACTCACGGCACCTTTTGAGGCATCATAATGAGCAGTAGATCCGAATCCGGGATGCACCGCATTCATTGATGATATATTGACAATGCTGCCACCTGAGGCTTCAAGCAGCGGAAGAACGGCCTTCACTGTAAGCATCATGCCCCGCACATTCAGTGCAAACACTTTATTCCATGCAGCGCTTTCAAGTTCATCCGCACGCGCCTCAGTGAAAATTCCGGCATTGTTGACAAGCACATCCAGCTCTTCCAGATCAGGAAATGCAATGTCCTCGCTAGAAAGATCAGCCACATACAGACGCTTTATCATCGGATGAGGGGCATGCTTTCTAGTGCTTGTGGCATACACTTCAAAACCATGCGAGAAAAATTCCCTTACAATCGCCTTTCCAAGATTTGAATACGCCCCTGTAACCAGAACCTTGCTCATACGCGGTACTCCTTAAGAAAAGGATATTCATCAAACAGAGCTTCAGAGGGAGAAGTATACATTCCGTCAGTGTAATGAGGACACATCACCGTGCAGAAAAGAGCCCATTCTCCCCTCTTCAGTTTCGTTGACTGCCAGAATCCGGCTTTCACAAGACTGTCACGGTGCGCAGGAGAAAGCACACGTATCTCCTTTTCTCCGCTTTCTTCATTGAAAACAAGCTGTTCACACTCTCCTCCATCCAGAAAAAACCACATCTCATCACATGAGAGTTTATGAATGGAAGAAAACTCATCCTGTGTTACAAGATAATATATACAGCCCGAATCATGTTCAGAAAAGTTCGTAATGAAACGCCAGTATCCACCTTCTCCTTCAAGACGGGAAAGACCGAGTTCCTCAATTTTTCTCACTTCCATGTCCTGACTATTTCCCTTACAAGAGCCGAGAATGATGCCTTCACCCTCTCTCCCGTTTCAAGCACTTCCTGATGATTGAGTTTCTGCTTCTGTATTCCAGCCGCCATATTTGTCAGACAGCTTATGCCAAGCGTCTCAAGTCCTGCATGACTTGCGGCTATGGCTTCCGGCACGGTTGACATGCCGACCGCATCGGCACCGAGCACTCTTGCCGCCCTTATCTCGGCAGGGGTCTCGAACTGCGGACCGGTAAAATACATATAAACACCTTCCCTGAGGCAGATGCCGATCTTATCTGCCGCAGCCATTGCTGATGCGCGTGCACTTGCGCTCCACACCGACGACATATCAAAGAAACGGGGACCGAGTTCTTCAGCATTTGTGCCTCTCAGAGGGCTTTCCAGCGCCAGTTTTATATGATCGCTGATAAGCATCAGATCTCCGGCATGCCATGTTGTATTGACACATCCTGCGGCATTGGTGAGAAAAAGCTTTCCTATTTCCATCACGCTGAAAACCTGTATGGGATACACGCATTCCTGCATGCTCCAGCCTTCATAGAAATGAAAACGCCCCTGCATGCACAGCACTCTTCTCCCATCAAGATTTCCGATCACGAGACGGCCCTTATGCCCCGGAACCGTTGAGACTGGGAAATGCGGAATATCCTTATAATCAATGGTGAGTGCATCTTCAAGCTCATTGGCAAGGTCTCCGAGTCCGGATCCGAGGACAATGGCGATATCTGTTTTCTCGTTTCCGCTTCTGTTTCTGATGAAAGCACTGCTTTCCTTAAGTTTTTCAATCAATGTCATACTTTCTCCTTGAAGAAGTGAAACAGAGGGGAGACAGGCTCCCCTTTGGCTTTTTTCTCCCCGGCAGCCTCAGTAAGGCTGCCCTGTTGCAAGCGGTGCGACATTCCTCTTTGACGTGAATATGAGAACGATCAGTGTCGCAATGTACGGGAATGCCGAGAAGATTCCCGGCGGCACAACGGCAAGAGCAGGGATAACCCTCGACATATTTGCAATAGTATAGCAGAAGCCGAAGAAGAAAGTGGATCCAAGTATTCCCATGACCTTCCATTGTCCGAAGATAAGACCGGCCACAGCAAGGAAGCCCAGGCCGTTCATGCCGGAGGCACTGTTGAACTCTCCTCCCACAGTGATCAGGTATACAGCCCCTCCGAGTCCTGCAAGGGCTCCTGAGGCAACGACTCCGATATAACGCATCTTATGGACATTGACTCCGGCACTGGCAACTGCGGAAGGATGTTCGCCGCAAGCTCTCAACCTCAGACCGAAACTTGTTTTGTAAAGCAGGAAATAAGAACCTGCCCATATTGCAAGCCCGACTATCGTGGTCCAGTAGACTCTGCTGAAAGCCATTGCACGCAGGAAAGCGCCGAGTCCGGCAGAGGCAAGAACACACGAGACAAGAGCAATCACGGCAAGCGTGATGAATGTCTGTCCTGTTTTATCTTCGCTCTTTGCCTTCTTCACAATCGCAAGGGAAGAAGCAAACCCTTCTTTCTTATGGATCAATGCATAAAGCACTGATGCGATTATGATCGCACAGCATCCTGCGATAGCGGATGAAGGGATGAATAGGGACAAGATGAGGGCAGGAACTGTCAGAAGCAGGCTGTAGAGCTTCAGGCTGTTTCTGCCGAAGAAAGAGGCAAACTGCGCCTTTTTTTTCGCAAAAGCAAAACACTGTCTTACAACAAGGAAAAGAACAAATGCGAAAAGATATGTCCACAGCAGAGCATAGAAAGAATCGCTGAAGATCGTAACGACGGCAAATGGCACGATCGAATGTGCTATCGTGATGTTTCCGGATCCTGTAACAGTCTGTGCAAGATATACAGTCAGAGCTGTGGACATCATGTTGAGCGCCGTACCGGAGATGACCTGATCGGCTCTGAGATTGATGGCGGCAACGGCATGCAGCAGCGAATAGGCCGCCGTGACCGCAACCGCAACGAGCATGCCGATGATAAAGCAGATCGTCATCGGGATTTTTCCCTGCAGATAGAACATGGTCACAGCACAGCTGAAGCATCCCATCAGCATAAAGCCTTCAATACAGAGGTTTGTGACACCGGACCGTTCAGAATAAAGAGCTCCCAGAGCTCCCAGAAGCAGAGGAATCGTATAAATCACCGCTGCGGGGAAAATGCTGTTGAGAATATCCATCACATACCTCCTTGTACACTCGTGTCGGCACTCTTCACATTGCTTTTCGCAATCCGGCTTTCATATATCTTGTGGAAAAGGCCGTTCCACAGATTTCTGAAGAGAACCGCGGTCGCAGTGAAGTAGATGATGACGGCAATGACAGTATCTGAAAGTTCCGGCGGGATATCCGCTCCGGCACCCAGCGAGCCTTTTCCAGCCTTGAGGATGGAGAAGAAAAGTGCCGCGAAGAAAACACCTACAGGATTGCAGTTGCCCAGCAGAGCCACGGCAACACCGTCAAAGCCTTCATTTGGCATCTGATTGCGGTAGATGACATTTGAGTAGCCGCAGTAATATGTGACACCGGCCAGACCGGCAAGTGCACCTGCTATCGTCATTGTTATGATGATGTTACGTTCAACCTTTATACCTGCGTATTCAGCACAGTATTTGTTTGATCCGACAGCCTTCAGCTGATAACCCAGCGTTGTCTTGTTCAGTATGAAAGCTATGACGGCAACAGCGGCTATTGCGATAAGTATGCCCCAGTTGATGTAGCTTCGCGGAAAGAACTGCGACAGCACCGTGGTGCGCAGACTCTGCGCAGCGGGAACTGCTGCGGACTTGGAAGGAACCGTCGGGTCGACAATGAATGCGGGAATGATTTCATAGATAAGCCAGAGCGCTGTCCAGTTGAGCATGATCGAGGAAACAACCTCATGTACATTGAATTTTGCCTTCAGAAGACCGGATATGAATCCCCATAATGCACCGGCAAGTGCACCTGTCACAATGATGATCACGAGATACAGAGGACGCGGGATTCCCTGTCCGTAGTATGCCCACATTGATGCGACACAGCCGCCGACCAGCATCTGGCCGCTGCCGCCGATGTTGAAGAGGCCCGACTTGTATGCAAATGCGACAGAAAGACCCACAAGAATAAGCGATTCTTCTCGGATCGGAAAGAGCTCCCTGAGCGATCAGCGAGATCGCATCAAACGGATTCTTCCCGATGAGAAGCAGCAGCACACAACCTGCAAGAATGCCTGCAATGACAGCTGATATGGAAACAAGAAGCGTACCCGCCTTTCTTTCCTTGAGAAGAGTATTTTTCGCCATCATCCGCTCTCCTTTTCTGATTTTATTCCTGCCATCATGAGGCCGACGGCATATTCGTCGGTATCTCCGGTATCGACTATATCAATAAGCCGTCCCGAATTGATTACCGCTATCCTGTCGGACAGATTGAATATTTCGTCAAGCTCGAAAGAGACAAGCAATACGGCATTGCCTTTGTCCCGGTGCTTGATAAGCTCCTTGTGAATGAACTCAATGGCACCGACATCAAGCCCCCGGGTCGGCTGCACTGCAATGAGAAGTTTCGGATTCTCTGTGATCTCACGGCCGATGATTGCTTTCTGCTGGTTCCCTCCGGACAGCTTGCCGGCAAGAGAATTGACACCTTCACCGGAACGCACATCATAACGGTCGATGATCTTCTGTGAATATTCCCTGATTGCCTTCTTGTTCAGCAGTCCTCTGGTGCTGAACGGTTCCTTGTCGAAGTCTTTGATTATGAAATTGTCATACAGAGGCTGCGAGAGAATGAGTCCCCTCTTCTGGCGGTCTTCCGGTATATGACCGATTCCGCTTTCGTTCCTCTCCTTGATCGACATGCGGGTTATATCCATGCCACAGATGCTCACAGTGCCGCTCTGGATCGCCCTGAGTCCGGTTATGGCCTCAACGAGTTCGCTCTGTCCGTTTCCGTCAACACCTGCGATACCCACGATCTCACCGGCATGCACATCAAGAGAGAAATCCTTTACACCGAGAACTTTCTTGTTGTTGAGTACATTGAGATTCTTTATTGACAATACAGTCTCGCCGGGTTCGGCTTCTTTCTTCTCAACCTTGAAACTGACCTGACGTCCCACCATCATTGCAGCCATGTCATTCACAGACGTGGAAGCGACATCCACAACGCCTACAAGCTTTCCGCGTCTTATTACGGTGCAGCGCTGTGCAACCGCCTTGATTTCCTCAAGCTTGTGCGTGATTATGATGATGGATTTTCCTTCTTTCGCAAGAGATCGCATGATATCCATGAGTTCATCAATCTCCTGCGGAGTAAGAACCGCCGTAGGCTCGTCAAATATAAGTATGTCGGCATCACGGTAGAGCATCTTGAGGATCTCAACTCTCTGCTGCATACCGACTGTGATGTTTTCTATAACCATATCAGGATCAATATTGAGTCCGTATTTTTTGCTCAGTTCCTTGATCCTGCGGCTTCCGCTTCCCGTATCAAGCACGAATCCACCTTCTTTTCCGAGAATGATGTTCTCCGTGACCGTGTAGTTATGAACGAGCTGGAAGTGCTGGTGCACCATGCCAATGCCAAGATCATTGGCATCATTGGGAGAATTTATCTTAACTTCCTTTCCCCTGACCTTGATAATTCCCCTGTCTGCATGATACAGACCAAAGAGAATGCTCATCAGGGTGGACTTTCCGGCACCGTTCTCACCGAGAATCGCATGAATCTCGCCTTCCCTTACTTGCAGTGTAATGTCATCATTCGCCACAATACCGGGAAATTCCTTGCGGATGCCGAGCATTTCGATTACGTAGTCTGACAAATTTGGTCTCCGTCAAAATTAAGCAGTTCTGATCAGCTGCCTGACTTGTGCTTAAAAAGGCCGCTGTAAATTAACGGCGGCCTTTATCTTCATGATAATAATGGGGTCTTACGGAATAAGGCCATCTGCTGTGTCCTGAACAACGATGCTTCCGTCAATGATCATCTGTTCGACTTCAGCTACGATTTCCATTGTTTCAGCAGAAAGGTTCGGGTTTGTCTCAGGAATGCCGAGATCAGCAGTCGCAGCACCACGGAGTTCGTTTGTTCCACCCGGGAATTCATTGTTGTATGCAGCATAGACAAGATCATACGCTGCCTTGTCGACATACTTCATTGCAGATGTGAGGATGCAGCTTTCGCCGTTTCCCATATCTCCTACTGTATACTGGTCGACATCAACACCTACCGCCCAGACATTCTGTCCGGCAAGGCGGCGGCTCTTTGCCTCATTGATGACGCCTACACCGGTACCGCCGGCTGCTGCGAAGATAACGTCAACACCGCTGTCATACATAGCTGTAGCAAGCTGTCCGCCGAGTGCAAGGTCGGCAAATGAACCGGAATACACGAAGTTGCTTGCAGCCATCTCCACTGTTGTGCCGTAGTTGTCATTTGCGAATGCGACACCCTGCTGGAAGCCCCAGTTGAACTTCTGTACAGCCGGGATCTCGATACCGCCGACAAAACCGACAGAACCGTCGATGAGCTCAACTGCCGTGGCAAC
>CASDXQ010000047.1 GCA_949285145.1 uncultured Spirochaetales bacterium
CCGGGTAAGAATGTCGGACTCGGCACTGACTACACACTCTTTGCAAAGGCTGCAGGCACTGTTGCTTACATCAACAGAAACAACAGAAAGTATGCAACTATCGTTACAGAAGAGTAAGTTATAATACAATTTAATTTGTACTTGAGATCACCATGGGAGACCGTGGTGATTTTTTATTTTAACTTGAAAAATAACTAAAATTAGGAATTATCGAACAATTTTACATATTTTTGTTCGCAAACTCTTCTTTATTTACAGAATATGTGTTTAGATTAACGTAAATTCAAATGACTTTTGGAGGGTCAGAAAACTATGAAGAAAATGTTTTATGTGTTGTTAGCACTCCTTGTGTCAATGGTGCTTGTTTTCGGAGTATCATGTGACAACTCGAACAAGGCTCCGGGGGGGGTAGAGAATCTCGGCACTGATAAAGTGAAAGTTCCTTCTTGGGCTGATGGCGAATATACAGGTACTGTAAGTGTTGAATTGATGCCTGGTATAGACCCAATTGAGACACCTGTAGGATTATCAATTCATGATGGTGATTTTTCAGTAAATGTTTATGGGTCAGATATGGTCGATAGCAGTGAAATAAATGATATCAAGTCTCAAACCAATGATGAGGAGAAAAAAAAATACACACTTGAAGCTGTGGTAAATGTTGGAGGAACAACATTAAGTGAAGAAGCATCTGATCCTACAGCTGAAAAAACATATTCCTCCTTTGAGATGCAACTTACAGATTCCGGTATTGATGTGACAATTACTACTGAAGACCCATTATTAAGTTTGGTTGGTGGTAAAACTATTAACTTTACAAGAAATTCTACTTCTGTATAAAACATTTCAAAATTTGTCTGATTGACATTAGGGGCTGCCTCAAAAACCTAGACTTTTGAGCAGTCCCGTTTTTATGCTTCAACCTCTGTGTGATTTTCGATAGCCATTTTTTCATATTTACGACTGCCATGTAAAATATACTTGTTAACAAGGTTTTAATTTATAAATGGTTTAGCAAATTACAGAGATCTCTATCATAATGTTAAGCTTAACTTCTTACATTACAACGACTCGACAAAAATGATGAAATAATGTATAAGCATTATACTTAAAAGTTTGGAGCAGAGTAGTAATGTTCGGATTTTCTGACGAGACCTATATTGACGTTGCCTCCGGTAACGGCGGTAACGGCTGTGTGTCATTCCATAGAGAGAAATTCATACCAAAAGGCGGACCTGACGGAGGGGACGGCGGCAAGGGCGGGGATGTCGTATTCGTGGTCAAGGACAACCTCCGCACGCTGGGACACTTGAAGATGGTTCGTGTATATAAAGCCGAGAATGGGCGACCCGGACAGGGAGACCGCTGTTTCGGCCGCTCGGGTGCAGATGTGGAAATACCGGTTCCTCCTGGAACGGTCATAAAGGATGCCGAAACCGGTGAGATCATAAAGGATCTTACCGGAGAGAAGAGATGGGTTTTCCTCAAAGGCGGAAAAGGCGGACTTGGCAACTGGCATTTCAGAAGCTCGACAAGGCAGACTCCCCGTTTCGCGCAGCCGGGCGAGAAGGGTGTTGAGATGCGTATCGGCGTTGAGCTACTTGTCATTGCAGACATCGGGTTTGTTGGATTCCCGAATGCGGGAAAGAGTTCTCTTCTGAACCTTCTCACGAATGCCAGAAGCAAAGTTGCAGGCTATCCTTTCACAACAAAGATCCCTCAGCTCGGTGCCATGAGATATGACGGGCAGGACATCATCCTTGCAGATATCCCCGGTATCATAGAAGGCGCAAGCCGGGGCGCGGGAATGGGATTCAAGTTCCTGCGCCATATTTCCCGCACGAAAGGCCTTGCATTCTTCATCGATCTTTCCGATGAGAATTATCTGTCAAGCTATGACATCCTGTGCAATGAGCTGAAGACTTTCGCTCCGTCTCTTCTGGAAAAACCGCAGGTTATCATTGCATCAAAGTATGATGAGGACGGTGCAGAGGAACGCCTTGCCGAACTGAAAAAGCAGTTTGCAGGCAGGGAAATCCATCCGCTTTCAATTTATATGGATGAGACCATTGAAGATGTAAAGCAGAGCTTCATCCATATGGTGAGCACAAGCGGTATTGTCGAAGATGACAAAGACGGCGGATTCACGACAAAGGTCGACAATGATGCGTACTACCGGGACGAGTACTGAGAAGAAGACTCTTCTCTTCGGTGGGAGTTTCGATCCGGTTCACAAAGGACATCTCTACATAATAGAGAAGGCCTGTGAGCTTACAGATTATGAGCGTATCATAATCATGCCGGCATACAAGTCGAATTTCAAAAGAGGAACAAAACCGGCAAGCGCCGAAGAGCGCTATGAGATGCTTTCCATAGCACTTGCCGACCTTGTTCTGTCGAGAGATGCCGAGATCGTTCTTTCTTCTTATGAGATAGAGAAGAAGGGCATAAGCTATACATACGACACTGTCAGACATGTTTATGATGAGTATGCACTGAAGGGAAAGCTTGGCTTCCTGATGGGTGATGATCTGCTTCATGATCTTGAGAAGTGGTACAACTACGATGTCCTGAAAGATCTGGTGACTTTCGTCTGTTTCACACGCGGCAGAGACAGCTTAACTTATCCAGGCGATGCTGATATAATCTTTTACGATGTCCCGCCGTATAAAGCATCAAGCACTGATGTCAGAGGCGGGGACTACAGTGAACTTACAACTGATGTGAGAAGGTACATAGAAGAGCATGGATTATATAACTCTTGAGAAAATCGTGAAGGAAAGGGAAAAACCGTCCCGTTTTGAACATTCCCTCGGGGTTGTAGAAGTAAGCGAGGTTCTTGCCAGGCGGTTCCGTCTGGATGTGGAACTCAGCAGGATGATCGGTATCTTCCATGATTACAACAGATATATGGACGGGGATGACATGCTTTCTTTCTGCAGGAAGCGTGGTATCGCCATACAGAAAGAGGAAGAGGAGAACCCGATGCTGCTTCACGGTGCAGTCGCTGCCTGGTATTTTCCACGTATAACCAACAACTGGAATGAAAAAGCGCAGCTTGCAATCAGGCATCATACGCTTGCAAGCCGAGATATGGGTGCCCTTGGCGCCGTACTCTATATCGCTGACTACTCAGAGAATGGACGCCGTCATATTGATGACAATGACAGGCTTGTGATATGGGGAAAGGCAAATCTTGAAGAGATGGTCCTTGATGTGATCCGCAGGGAAGAAGAGTATTCCTATTCAATCAACAGGGAGGTTGCGGAAATTACACTTGACTGCAAGGCTTTCCTGCTTGAAGGAGGAAAATTTGCGCATTAGCCTCTTTCTTCTTTCACTTGCACTGCTTTTCTCTTTTACATCCTGCATCAGCGACAGCACAAAGGCATTCATCCTTGAAAGCGGAGATGAAGCCGTTGTGTATCTTGCAAAGGGCGAAAGGCTTCTTGAGATACGGCTTGACGGAGATGACTTGTCATTTGTTGCAGAGAGCGGGAACACACTCAGATCCCTCTTCGACTGTGATAAAATGAATTACGGTACAGCAACGGCTTCTTCTTTCACCCTGCGTGAGAGTTTCTATTCATCCCTTTCTTCAGTGAGCAGGGCAGATAATCCGGTTGAAGCTGCTTCACGGCACATAAAGGAACTTGATTCAAGCGAGTTCTTCAAGACACTTCAGTCTTTTTCAACCGGGTTTGACGAAGAAGCGTTTGCAGATGTTCTGAAAAAAGCGGAAGAATATTATACTTATGACTTCAAGGCACTTAGGAAACACACCGACGGTGCATCACTTAAAGACTTTTTCACGCTCTGGCTGGCTTCAGCCCTTGCGTAATGGAGAGAACTATTTTATGAAAGAAAGCGTTGAGAAAAACAGCAGGAAGATTGCTGCTTTCCTTGAAGAGCACAGCTGCAAGGATGTTGTTGTCCTGCCGCTTGATGAATGTTCATGGACGGACTGTTTCGTAATCGGAACCGTCAATTCTGTCGGTCATCTGAAAGGTGTTGTCCATCAGATATGGGGCCTTCTCAATGAGCTCGGACTGTCTGCCAGCAACCGTCACAAGAACCCTGCTGAGGACGGCTGGCTCCTTATTGATACCGGAGACATCGTCATCCACCTCATGAGTCAGGAACTGAGAAGCTTTTACGATCTTGAGAAACTCTGGAGCGGTATTAGATAACGCTCTTTGTCTTCCATCCGCCCTTAAGCCAGCGGCGGGTGAAGAAGATTATTCTGCAGTACCAGTCGATCACCATGGCCCAGCTTACGCCGTAAAGGCCCATGCCAAGGAACAGCCCCAGAAGATATGAGAAACCGATTCTGCATGTCCACATGCTTGCCATGGCGACGATCATTGTATAACGTGCATCACCCGCCGCCCTCAGGTAATTGGGCAGCGTGAAGGAAAGCGGCCAGAATATCGCAGTCTGGATGAGCAGCATGCGGGTGCATCTGACAGATATCCCCAGTGCTTCATCCGATAGGTTGTAAAGGCTGCTGAGCTGCGGTGTCAGTATATAGAAGACAAGGCAGGTGAGTGCCATCATCACATAAGTGAGAATCATGAGCAGGCGGGCATAATACTTTGCCTGATCTGTTTTCTTTGCCCCGCAGCACTGACCTATGACTGTTATTGACGCAAGTCCGATGACGGAACCCGGTATGTTCGCGAATGTCGTGATGTTGTTCACTACGGCATTTGCCGCGATTGATGCGGTACCGAAAGTTGAGACGAGGGACTGGACCAGTATCTTTCCGATATGGAATGTGCTGTTCTCGACACCGGAAGGAAGTCCTATCCTCAGAATCTTTTTCACCATCGCACCGTTCCATTCAGGCCTGAACAACCTGTCTACATGTATCTCAAGCCTGGTGTTGCACACTACGATGAGCATTATCACGGCACCGGCGATACGGGAGGCGAGGGAGGCGATTCCTGCACCGGCAGTACCAAGGCCGACACCGTATATGAGGATCGCATTGCCTCCTATGTTGATTATGTTCATGATGAGGCTCACCGTCATCGTTATCTTGCTTTTACCCATACTGCGGCACAATGCGTTGCAGCTGTTGCAAAGTGCGAGGAAGGGGTAGCTCAATACGATGAAGATGAAATAGTTCTCTGCAGCCGTCATGACATCAGCCTCAATCGAACCGAAGAGGAGACGTAGCAGGTGTCTGTTGCCGAAAAGCAGCAATGCCGCAACCGCACCCGAGAAAATGACTGTTATGTATACAAGCTGCTTTGCCGCCTTGCATGCGGATATCTTGTCACGTCTGCCCATGTACTGGGATGCAACAACCGCACCTCCTGTCGCAAAGGCGCTGAAAAGCTGTATGAAAAGATTGGAGATGCTGTCAACAAGCGAGATGCCGCTGACGCTGGCTTCGCCGACGGCAGCAACCATGATGGTATCCGCCATGCCTATGGTTATTGTGAGAATCTGCTCAAATAGAAGCGGGATGATCAGGGCTCTCAGATATGATGGGGTGAAAAGCCTCTCTGCTGCCGGTATCTTATTCATACGATTGAGGATGATATCCTCATTTAGGATTTGTGAAAACCAGGTGAAAAGAAAAACGTCCGGAATTTTTCATCCGGACGTTTTCCTCTGTCAGTTTCCTTCAGTGAGAAGGCCTTCATCATCTGTGAAGTCCTTGTTTTTTATTTCTCTGAAACGTGCGATGAGATCGGGAACGGTGAGTTTCTTCTTCTCATCTCCGCCGGCTTCGAGGATTATCTTTCCTTCATCCATCATGATGAGCCTGTTGCCGAACTCGATTGCGAACTGCATGTTGTGGGTGATCATCATTGCAGTGAACTTTTCCTGTGCGATGTACTTTTCCGTAAGTTCCATCACGATTCTCGCATTTGCAGGATCGAGTGCTGCTGTATGCTCATCAAGCAGCAGGAGCTTTGGATGGGACATGCATGCCATGATCAGAGTCAGAGCCTGCCTCTGGCCACCGGAGAGAAGACCTACGTTGTCTTCAAGCCTGTCCTGAAGCCCCACAGGTTCGAGAATCTGGCGGAAGAAGTTCTTCTTTTCCTGATTTAGTGAATATTTCAGTCCTCTCATGCCTTTTCTGAGGGAGAGTGCCATGTTGTCCTGAATCGACATGTTGGCGCTGGTGCCTTTTGTCGGGTCCTGGAAGATACGGCCGATTTCGAATGCCCTCTTGTACTCAGGGGCTTTCGTGATGTCCTTGCCGTCAAGTGTTATTGTTCCCGCGGTAACGGGGAAGGTACCTGCGATCATGTTGAAAAGGGTGGACTTTCCGCTTCCGTTCGAACCGATCACGCATACAACATCACCTTCATTTATATGCAGGTTTATATCCTGAAGGGCAACCTTTTCATTGACGGTTCCCGGGAAGAAGACTTTCGTCACATGTCTGATGTCAAGCATTTTTCTTATCCTCCATTACACGGGCAACCGCTTCTTTTCTCGCCTTGTCCTCAGCCATCCTGGTTCTTGTTGATGCAACGATGAGTGAGATGATGACCAGGAGTCCTGTGAGAAGTTTGAAATCGTTCGGTGTGATTCCGACAAGGTAGCCGTAACGGCGGCCGAGGAACATGAGGCCCTTGTAGATTATGGAGCCCAGAATGACACGCAGTGTGATCAGCGATATCCTGTTGCTCCTGAAGAGGAATTCGCCGAGCATGATCGCCGCAAGTCCCTGAACGACCATTCCCTGTCCGAGGTTCGCATCGGCAAAACCCTGGTACTGTGCCAGCATTGCACCTGAGAGTGCAATCAGACCGTTTGAAAGGCCGAGCCCGATGTATTTGAGCGTTGAAACGTTCATGCCCAGGCTTATTACAACCTGCTCATTGCCGCCCAGTGCACCGATTGCGACACCCATGTCACAGCGGAAGAAAAGGTCGAAGATGACCTTGACGACAAGTACCATCAGAAGGGTTCCTGCAAGGGATGCGAAAGCCTGCGGCATGAAGGCAAAGATCTGATGGAAAAAGTCATACATTGTGTCAACTCTGACGAGCGGGACATTTGCCTTGTTTCCCAGTATTCTCAGGTTGACTGAATAGAGCATCGTCATTGTGAGAATACCTGCAAGCAGTCCGGGAATATGCAGGTGATTGTGAATCGCCGCCGTACACAGCCCGCACAGCACACCTGCGATGAATGCAAGCACCATTGCCGCCGGTATGGACCAACCGTTCGTGATGCATATCGCAGCTACGGCCGCGCCTGTCGCGACAGAGCCGTCGCATGTCAGATCCGCAATGTCCAGAATCCTGTAGCTTATGAGGATTCCCATCGCCATTACGGAAAAGATCAAACCTTCTACGAAAATACCTTCTATCATAATTACTGCCTTTATGCACCAAATGGAGGAGAAACCTCCTCCATTATGATGTTATTTAGTTTTATTATTACAGTTCGACTTCCACGCCGTTTTCAATGATGACGCTTGCCATGTCGAGGTAGTTCTCTGGGATTTCGATACCCAGTTCAGCTGCGGTGTCGAGGTTGAACCAGAGTTCGAAGTCTGCCGGATCCTCAAGAATCACCGTGCCAAGCGGTCCCGGCTCAGCGCCGTTGATTATCTTCTCGATCATTTCACCTGTTGCGGTGCCGAGGCTGTAGTAGTCGAAGCCCCAGCCGATCATGCAGTCAAGGCCGTCCATTGCTGTCGGATCTGCTGACATGAGAGGCTTGCCGGCATCTGAACAGACTGCATCCACTGCAGGAAGTGCTGAAATAACGGCATTGTCTGTTGCGATATAGATGGCATCTACCCTGTCAATGATGGACTGTGCTGCCTGCCTTACTTCTGATGAGTTGGAGATTGCAACCTCCACGAAACCGACACCGATGGCTTCGCATGCAGCCTTTGCCTGTTCCATGAGAGTGACACCGTTGGCCTCTCCTGATGCATAGATGTTGCCGATTGTCTTTGCACCCGTGATGTCGACAAGAAGCCTGATCTGCTCCTCAACCGGATTCATATCGGAAACACCGCATACATTTGTATCGCTGCTTCCTTCCATTGAAGGTACAAGTCCAGCATCTACAGGATCAGTGACAGCTGCGAATACCACGGGAATATCTGTGAATACGTTTGCAAGTGCCTGTGCGGTTGTCGTTGCGATACCGAGCACGACGTCACAGCCTGAGCTTCTGAACTGCTGAGCTATGGATGCGGAAGTGGAGATGTCTCCGTTTGCATTCTGATTCTCGAAGACGACATTGAGTCCTGTTGAGTTCAGATAATCCATACAACCCTGTTCTGTCGCATCAAGTGCGGGGTGGGCCATAAGCTTTGAAATGCCGATTTTGATTGCACCGTCATCTGCCGCTGCGCTTTCACTGCTGCCGCCTGCAAAAACGAATGTGAGTGCTGAAAGAATGAGAAGAACGGTGAGAGCCAGTTTCTTCATGATGTACCTCCTTGTAACTCCTGCGATGGAATATGTGGAGAATATACCACGAAGCAATATTTATGAGCAATATGCAAAGAAGTGAATATTAATGCAAAATTAATGAATATTTCAGAAATCTATGTCGAAAATCTCGTCAGGTTCGTCCTGATACTGATCTTCTTCATCCTTATCATAGAAATCATCATCTTCAATGGAGTAACCCTGAGACTCAAGGTCCTCATCTTCATCTTCGTCGGCATACCACTGGGCATCGTCATCCTCGGCATCGAACTCGGATGGATTGAAAGTGTTGTATTCCTCGTCAATCAGACTGTCCAGAGTGTCGTCATCTTCGTTCTTCGTCTCTGTCATTGATGAAGAAATCATCATCGTCATATGCTTTCATAGCTGCTCCTTTCTTTTACAGTGAACAACGTCAGCCTCCGCCCGTCAAGAAAAAACTGCATGCGGTGTGCAGAAATGAAAAACCGCATCACGCGGATGCGGCAGTTTTTCCTCAGTTCTCGCCTCTGGCCTTCAGCATGAGGTCAAGCTTGAGATCCTTCAGCTTTCTGGAAAGCGACACTTTGTAAATGTGCGGGTTGATCTGTCTTTTGTAGCTTTTGTGGAAATGGGCGAAGCTGTCAGCCGCAAAGCTCTGTATTTCCCTGAGCTCCCTTGCCGGACTTACTCTCTTTCCGTCTTTCATCTTGAGGGAGAGCAGGGGCTTTGCGTATTTGTATGCTCCTTTCTTCATTACGAAGAAGTCCCCCAGAGAGAAGGGGTGGAAGAATGTATGGTTCACGCTTTCATCAACAGTCTCGTCATCAAGCGTTATGAGATCGGCAAGGGCATTGTCATGCTCGTCAAAGAAACGGTATACCTGCTTGATGCCCGGGTTTGTCGTCTTCTCCGAGCTGTTTGACAGCTTGAGAGTGGGGACAAATTCGCCGTTCTCCTCTTTTGCGGCAAGCTTGTATACACCGTTCAGCGATGCCTGACTTCCTCCTGTTACAAGATGGGTTCCGATTCCCCAGCTGTCTATCGGCACCCCGTCATTGACGAGGGTGGAGATGATCTCTTCCGTAAGGTCGTTTGAGATGCAGATGGTGGCATCTTCAAGGCCAGCCTTGTCAAGACGGTCGCGGATCACGCGCGGCAGATAGCTGAGGTCCCCTGAGTCTATCCTGACACCGATCTTCTTTCCCTTTGCTTTCTGTTCAAGACCGATCTTTATTGCGGCCTCAATGCCGGAGCCGAGCGTGTCATACGTGTCGATGAGCAGAACTGCATTGTCAGGATAGATGGCTGCGAATTCACGGAAAGCTTCCTCCTCGCTGTCGAATGACATGATCCAGGAGTGAGCCATCGTGCCGGACACCGGTATGCCGTATTTCTTTCCCGCATATGTGTTGCTTGTCACCTTGGTTCCGCCGATGAAGGAGGCACGGCTTGCCGCATGGGCACCGTTCTCACCCTGTGCACGGCGCAGTCCGAATTCCATGATCGCACCCTTTCCCCTTGTTGCATAAGTCATTCTCATTGCCTTTGTTGCAATGAGAGTCTGGAAGTTGAGCGTGTTGAGGATGAAGGATTCAATCAGCTGGGCATCCATCAGGGAGGATTCTACTCTTACGAGAGGCTCCCCCGGGAAAGCGGTTGTGCCTTCATCGAAGGCATAGATGTTTCCTGAAAAGCGGTATGAGGAAAGATACTTAAGGAAGCTTTCATCAAAGGTGTTCAGACTTCTGAGATACCGAATGTCATCTTCACTGAAGGCGAAGTTCTCCAGCTTGTCGATCACCTCTTCCAGACCTGTGAATACCGTATAGCCGCCGCTGAACGGGTTTGTGCGGTAGAAAACATCGAATACCACTTTCGGGTTGTGTTTCTTGAGAAAGTAACCCTGCATCATAGTCAGTTCATAAAAGTCGGTGATCAGTGCTGAAGTCATATTTTCATTTCCTCTTTGTTATCTTGTCAAAACCCGTATAAGGAACAAGGGCAGGCGGGATGCTTATGCTGCCGTCCTCATTCTGGTAGTTTTCCATGATGGCGACGATCGCTCTTGAAAGGGCGACAGCCGTTCCGTTGAGCATGTGCACGAATCTGATCTTGCCGTCATCATCCCTGTAGCGGATGTTGAGGGAGCGTGCCTGGTAGTCCGTGCAGTTGCTGGTGCTTGTGACCTCTCCGTATTCTCCTTCTTCTCCGCGTCCCGGCATCCATGCCTCGATGTCGAACTTGCGGTATGCAGGTGCACCGAGATCGCCGGTTGCCGTATCGACAATGCGGTAGGCAAGACCGAGTCCGGAGAAAATCTCCTCTTCGATGGAGAGAATCTCCTGATGGTATTTCTCGCTTTCTTCCGGCAGACAGTAGATGAACATCTCAAGCTTGCTGAACTGATGCACTCTGTAGAGTCCTTTTGAATACTGTCCTGCGCCGCCGGCTTCCCTTCTGAAGCAGTGTGAAAGTCCTGTCATCCTGATCGGCAGATCGGCTTTGTCGAGAATTGTGTTCTGGTAATAGCCGCCAAGCGTGATCTCCGCTGTTCCCACAAGACAGGTTCCCGTCCCTTCAAGGGTATAGATGTTTGATTCTTCTCCCCTCGGGTTGAAGCCGATGCCGGCAAGGATCTCCTCCTTTGCGATATCCGGTGTGATGAACGGTGTGAAACCGTGCTTCACCACGATGTCCATCGCATAGCGTTCAAGGGCCATCTGCAGGATTACGAGCTGGTTCTTTATGTAATAGAACTTCTGGCCGGCAACTTTTGCACCGCTGTCGAAGTCAAGTATGTCAAGCTCCTCGCCGAGCTGTACGTGATCCTTTGCCTTGAACGGAAATTTTTTTGGCTCGAGATGAAACTTTATGGCAAGGCTGTCCTTGTCTTCCTTTCCCACGGGTACATCAGGATGCACGTAGTTGGGGATCGTCCTTGCCTCCTGGCTGAAGACGGCATCTATCTCATTGAATTCAGCCTCTTTCTGCGCAAGAGTCTCCTTGAGTGCCTTGCCTTCAGCAATGAGAGACTGTCTTGTTTCAGGATCAAGCTTGCCTTTCATCTTTGAGGCATTCTCATTTCTCTTTGCCCTGAGGTCTTCAACCTCAAGCAGGAGGGCGGCGCGCTTCTCCTGATCGGCAATGATCTTGTCGAGATCGACATTCATGTAGCGGTCCTGAATGTTCTTCTTGATCTCTTCATAGCGTGTTTTCAGTTCTTTGATGTCAATCATCTTCTTTATTCTCCAAAGCGTTTTTCTCTAATTCCAGGCTTTTATCGGTGGCGGCACATACCGCCTTGATGCAGGCGTTGTCGAATCCGTTCTCGCTCAGTGCGTTCATGCCTGCGATGGTCGTTCCTCCGGCAGAGCAGACCATTGTCGCCAGTTCAACGGGATTCTTTCCTGAATCCTTCAGAAGGCTGTATGCGCTCTCCATCGTATCCGCGGCTATCTCAACCGCACGGCTGTACGGGATTCCTTTCTCAACCGCACCCATTGCAAGAGAGTGTATGAACTGGAATACATATGCGATTGCCGAGCCTGAAAGTCCTATGAAAGCAGGGAAGAGACTTTCCTTCAGGATGAATGCGCTTCCGAAAGCCGAAGCGATGCCGAATGCTGTCTTCTTGAAGTCCTCGCTGCATTCACTGCTGTATGCGATTGCGGTCACGGCCTTTCTGGATCTTGCCGCGAGATTGGGCATGAAACGTGCGAGATTGTCGCATCCGATCTTGTAGTCCAGAACTTCAAGCGGAACACCTGCGAGAATCGAGATGAAACTCTTGTGCTTGTATTCACTGAGAGTGTCGTACAGCTCGCTTATTATCTGAGGTTTGACCGCAAGTATGATCACATCGGATTTTTCAAGTGCGGCCTCAAGGGTGGGGGCTGTATTGAGGTTGAACTTTTCGGCCTTTTCCCTGTCGCTGTCATATACGGTGAGGGAATAGCCGCCGCTCTCCTTGAGCGCCGTGATTATTCCTCCTCCCATATTACCGCATCCGATGATGGAAACTGTAATCATGAGTATCCTCCGTTGCTTTTACAGCAGAATAGCAAATTTCGGTCTTTGTATAAAGATGAAAACAGAAATCTGAGGAAAGTAACTGATATATGGATATTGGGATATGTGACAACGTTTTTCACCTATCATTTAAACCTTGTGTTTTAAAACTTATAGATTTTCGGATCCGAGTACTTTCATTATTGTCTGTATTGTCACTCCTGAGGAAATCAACAAGGAATTTTCTGTTATCGACTGTGACTATAAGAAGTCCTCTTTCTTCCAGTAATCTGGCTTGTTCTTCAAATGTAAGGAAAGATTTAAAATAGGGGAGCTTCTTCATAGAAGCCCCCTCAGACTGCCTATGCCAAAATGAGCATCATAGTGAGAGGCTTGCATAGAACTATTGTTTAGAAAATAAACATTAGAATTATGGAGAGTCAACTGCCAGCATTTTCACTAACTCCTGTTCGATGTGTGAGATTATAGCAGATCTGGTTTTGTTCTGAAACCGGGTCAGGTATCTTTTGACGGAAAAAGGAAACTCATGTGAAAACGTGTGTTTTCTCACGGTCATTTCCTTCTGATGCCAGAGAAAAGGAAAAGAATGTAAAAATTTCTTTTGTTTTATGGTGAATGAATATTGCAACAATATACAAAAGGTTGTATAAGACAAATCAATTAGT
>CASDXQ010000048.1 GCA_949285145.1 uncultured Spirochaetales bacterium
CTTTACAATTTTCTGGTAGAGAACAGAAACGCGATACTGAAAAAGGACAGGGAAACAGTCTCTGAAATGGTCGGTATGTCGCTGAGGGTGAAAGCTTCCTATATCGAGAGGGATCCGGAGGAGAAATTCGGCATCAGGCAGGCTCTCAATCTCGGTCACACCTTTGCGCATGCACTGGAGACAACAGCCAATTTCTCCATCAAGCACGGCATTGCCGTCGCATGGGGACTTTCGCGTGCGGCATACTGCGGCGCCGAACTCGGGCTCACAGGCCGTGAGCTGCAGGAGAAGATAGACAGTCTTCTCTCCCTTTATTCCTATGATATTTCATACAGGATCGGGCGCGGCGAGTGGCTTGACTTCTACTCATCTGTCGGCAAGGACAAGAAAAGGCTTCACGGGGGTGTGAAGTTCGTCCTGCTCGAGTCACAGGGGCATCCGGTGCTCAGGGATCTTGATCAGAACCTCGTGAGAAGCGCAGTCATCAGCGCTCCGTCAAGGATTTCATGAAAAAGACTGTTTCACTGAAATTTCACATCATCTTCCTGAAATCTTCTTGAACGGCCCCTATATTGAAGACAGAAAACAAAAAGGCGGAAGCCTGAAATGAAACGAGCAAAAGAAGCTGACTGTCAGCAGGATGTGCAAAACGGATGAAGGAAAGCACACGGAAAATGCTGAGGCAGGCTTCTTTTCCTGTTTTCTGATGCTGCCATGCGGAATTTCTTTCCGTTCAATTGTCTATTTCGTCCATTTAGGTTAATCTTCACAACCATGAGAGTTGGAATTTACGGACTTGGCAGATTCGGTTCTTTCTGGGCTGATACGGTCAGACACAACACAGGCGATGACATTGAAGTCGTGGCATCCTCCCGGCATCCGCATCCGGTGCCTGAAGGCGTCGTCTTCCTTGAGGAGGATGAGCTTTTCGCCACATGTGACGTTCTTTTCTTCTGTGTTGCCATCTCCTCTTTTGAAAGCGTTCTGAAAAGCATGAACGGCAGGATAAAGAAGGGGGCAGTGGTGTTCGACACCTGCTCTGTGAAAACCTATCCTGCACAGTGGATGAAAGAATACCTCGGGGATGATTACACTCTCATCGCAAGTCATCCGATGTTCGGACCTGACAGTGCGAAGAACGGGCTGAAAGGTCTTCCCATCGTGCTCTGTCCTCTGAATGCTGATGAGAAGACAGTGCAGCGTTTCACGGATGAATTTGCATCCTGGGGGCTCAAGGTCCTGAGAATGACCCCTCTTGTCCATGACAAGGAGGCGGCATATTCGCAGGGTGTGACGCACTTTGTCGGCCGCACCCTGCGGGAAATGGATCTTAAGGATACCGAGATTGCCACCAGCGGCTACAAGGCCCTCATGACCATTGTGGACCAGACATGCAATGATCCCCTCCAGCTTTTCTATGATCTCCAGCGGTTCAATCCGTATGCAAAGGAAATGAGGCTGTCCCTCCAGTATGCCACGGAGAAAATCCTCAACAAGCTGAGGGAAAGCGAGGAAGGCTGAAAGGCTTTTCTTTTTCATTTGATTAATATATAGTTGCCCTGCGTATGAATATCTGCGTATATACTCTCGGATGCCGCCTCAATCAGTGCGAAAGCGAGGCAATCGCATCCTCATTTGTCAGCGAAGGTTTCACCGTCGTGGATGAGAACTCAAGTGCTGAGCTTTATATTGTCAATACATGCACCGTGACCGGAAAAGCGGAGCAGAAGGCGAGGAGGATGATACGTCTTTTTGCAGCAAGGGACAGCTATGTCGTCGTCACCGGCTGCTATGCCCAGATGGCACAGGAAGAGCTTGAGAAACTGTCTGACAGGGTTCTTGTTGTCCCTCTTGTCAAAAAGGCCGCACTTCTGCAGCTTGCAAAACATATAAACAGCGCCTTTGCCGGCGGCATGGATCTGGGCGATGCCCTTTCCTCATTTACCGAAGCGGATGCTGGTGTCTTTGATTATGAGGCATCTTCCTTCTCGTATCACTCAAGGGCCTACCTCAAGGTCCAGGACGGCTGTGACAATGAGTGTGGCTACTGCCGTGTTCATGTCGCAAGGGGGAAATCCGTAAGTCTGGACAGGAATCTCGTTATTGAAAGGGCTCTTGAGCTTGAGGAGAGAGGATTCAATGAAATAGTCCTCACCGGTGTGAATCTCACGATGTACGATCATGAAGGGGAAGGACTCGGCGGCATGATGCTCTCCCTCATTCCCCGTCTCAGGGATACGACGAGACTGCGCCTTTCCTCAATGGAGCCTGACCATATAGATGAGGCTCTCATCGAGGCATGTTCAAGTCATAAGGTCCATCCTCATTTCCATATACCGCTTCAGAGTGCAAGCGATAAAGTGCTCAGGAGAAGCAGCAGAAAATATTCAAGGAGTCATCTTGAATGGGTCCTCTCCGAGCTCAGGCGTGTCAAGGATGATCCTTTCATCGCCTGTGATGTTATTGCAGGGCTGCCTGCCGAGGGGGAGGATGAATTCCGTGAGACCTATGAATTCCTCAGGGACAACCGGTTTGCCGCAATGCATGTGTTCCCGTTCTCACCGCGTCCCGACACGCCGCTTTGGGGAGCAAGGGACAAGGCTGAGGAGAGAGTGAGGGATGAAAGGGCAAAACTGCTGAGGGAGCTTTCAAAGCAGTTGAGCGGTGAATACGCCGAACGGCAGAAAGGACGCACTCTGGAAGTCCTGCTTGAGACGAGGAAGGACGGATACTGGTACGGCACCACCGGAAACTATCTGAAGGTGAAAGTCGCCAATGCCCCTGCATTCTCATCCCGCGGCCAGATACTCTCCGGCAGACTCGAAAAGCCGGGCTTACTGGTGCTTGACTGATTTCGGTTTCAGTATGATCTCCGGGTCCCGGTTCATAACACGGGTGTTTGCCGGAATGTCGCTCTTGATCCAGCAGGATGAACCTATTGTCGAGTTTTTTCCGATTGTTATGTCACCCAGTATTGTCGCATTCGCATAGATAGTGACGTTGTCTTCTATTGTGGGATGTCTTTTGGCATCCTTCAGAAGCTCGCCGCATGCATTGCGGGGAAACGAAAGCGCACCGAGCGTCACTCCCTGATAAAGCTTCACGTTGTTTCCGATGACGCAGGTCTGTCCTATGACGACACCTGTGCCGTGGTCGATGAAGAAACGGCGGCCGATGCTGGCTCCCGGATGGATGTCTATCCCGCACAGCGTGTGTATGTATTCATTCATCATTCTGGGAATGAGTGGTATGCCGAGATTGTACAGATGATGGGCTACCCTGTGGACTGCAAGGGCCTTGAATGCGGGGTAGCAGATTATGACTTCGCTCAGGCTTGTGGCCGCAGGATCTCCTTCAAGTCCCGCTTCCGCATCCTCCTTCAGAGTCTTCCTTATTTCCCCCAGATTCGAAAGAGTGCTGTCAACGGCCTCATCAGCCTTTCTGGCTGCATCGGCACAGCCTTCGGATGAAAGTGCATAGTAGATGCACCGCCTGAGGATGGAGCTGAAGAACTCCATCTCGAAGCGCACCGCATCACGCAGCGTCTTGTCACTCACATTATTGCTCCTGCCGGGATAAAGCAGGTTCATGAGGCTGGCTTCCAGTGTCCTTATGTCTTCCATTGAGGGAAGCGTCGAAAGATACTGCATCATGTTTCTTCCGTCATTTGCCCGGGAGAAGGATGAAAGATATGAATCGAGGTGTTTATTGCTGTCCATGAAAAAAGTATAGCAGGAAACGGTATTTCCGTCTGCCTTGCACTTTGTCATATGCCAATTTATAATTTCATCGCTATGACCACACTTGAGAATGTCTACAGGATGCTGAAGGAAGGTGAGGGGAATTTCATCTCCGGAGAAAGTCTTGCCTCGTCGCTCGGCATAAGCCGCGCCGCGGTATGGAAGGCCGTCTCAGCTCTTCAGGAGAAAGGCTATGAGATAGAGACGAAGAAGCATCACGGCTACAGGATGACTCCCTGCGATGATTACAATGAACTTTCCCTCAGCCGTCTGTCCCCGATTAAGGTGTTCTTCCATGACGAGATCTCATCCACGAACGATGAGGCGAGAAGGCTTGTGAACAGCGGAGAGAAGCCTCCATTTGCCGTAGTCGCCGCACGTCAGAGCGGAGGAAAGGGAAGGAGGGGCCGTTCATTCTCTTCTCCTGAAGGCGGTGTGTATCTTTCAATCGTCATCCATGTGAGAGACGGCATGAACATAGAGCACATAACTACCGCTGCTGCCCTCGGTGTCGCAAGGACAATCGACAGTCTCGGTTTCGAGTCCCGGATAAAGTGGGTCAATGACATTTACCTTAACGGAAAGAAGGCGGTCGGAATCCTGTGCGAAGGTGTCGTGAGCATGGAGGACTTCTCTGTCAGCGATGTCGTGATAGGAATCGGCGTGAACTACACCACAAAGGATTTTCCACCTGAACTCAGGGATATCGTGACATCACTGTATCCTGACGGGAAAACAGCTATGGGAAGAGCTCAGTTCGCCGCACTTGAAATTGGAAATGTGCTTTCATCCCTGTCTGATGAGGCTTACATCGGTGAATACAGGAAGAAATGCTTCATCATCGGCATGGATGTGAATGTGATCACACCAAAGGGGACAAGGGAGGCACGCGCGATTGATGTCGATGACGATGCACATCTTGTCGTACGCTACAGCGACGGCAGCACTGAAAGCCTTTCAAGCGGGGAGGTGACGATAAGACCCGTGTCCGGGAAGTGATGGAAAAGAGAATTTCCGCTTCACGATCTCATTCTCTGTCCTGAAAAAAAGTGAAAATAAATGACACGGAAAACAGCTTGAAGCCCCGCTGTCAATATTGCTAATATTAAGCGTTCATTGGAGAAGAAATATGTTGCAGCAGATAAGAAATGAATGGACTGATCTGATACAGGATGAACTGAAGGCGTTCGCAGCTGAGAAAGGTGTGGAGATACCTTTGCCGGTACAGGTCGGCAAGCCGCCGAAAGCCGAGCAGGGGGATTTCGCATACCCCATGTTCACATTTGCCAGGGCTTTCGGCATGAATCCGGCCCAGATCGCAGGTGAGATCAAAAAACGTCTTGAAGGAAGAAAAAGCCTTCCTGCAGGAGAAGTCCTGACACTTGGACCGTATCTGAATATAAGGGTGGACAGCAGTGTTTTGTCATCACTGCTTCATGACAGGATCCTTGCCGAAGGTGATTCCTACGGCAGAAGCGATGATATGAAAGGCCGCAGGATAATGATCGAATTTTCCTGTCCCAACACGAACAAGCCGCTTCACCTCGGTCATATGAGGAACGACAGTCTCGGCATGGCTGTCAGCGAGATGCTGAAAAGCCAGGGGGCAGAGGTCATGAAGGTGAACCTCATCAACAACCGCGGCGTCCATATCTGCAAGAGCATGTGGGCATACAAGACGTTCGGCGGCGGCGAGACTCCAGAGTCATGCGGAGAGAAAGGTGATCATTTCGTCGGCCGCTATTATGTGCGCTATGCACAGTATGAGAAAGACTGCATTGCAAAGGCACTTGCCGCATATCCCGATGCAGGCGATGAAGAAAAGAAGAGAATCGCAGCTGAGGCTGAGGCTGAAGCCAACAGGGCTCCGCAGGAGATGCTTGTCAAATGGGAACAGGGAGATGATGAGACTGTTGCGCTGTGGAAGAAGATGAATGACTGGACTCTTGACGGTCTTGCCGAAAGCTATAGGAATATGGGTATCTCATTCGATAAGTACTATTACGAATCCGATACATACAAACTCGGAAAGAGTGAAGTCATGAAAGGCCTTGATATGGGGGTCTTCTACAGGGCTGAAGACGGCTCCGTGCAGATCGACCTTGCAGATATCGGGCTGGACAAGAAGGTCCTTCTGAGAAAGGACGGCACTTCCATTTACATCACACAGGACCTCGGTACTGCAGTCAGCCGTCATGAAGACTGGCCGTTTGACTCTCTCATCTACGTTGTCGCAAGCGAGCAGCAGTATCATTTCAAGGTTCTTTTCCACTGTCTCAAGGTACTCGGCTATAAGTGGGCTGATGAGCTTCATCATCTCAGCTACGGTATGGTCAATCTTCCTTCCGGCAGGATGAAGAGCAGGGAGGGCACTGTTGTCGATGCCGATGACCTTCTTGAGAATCTTGCATCCCTTGCAAAAGAGGAGATTGTGAAGAAGGAGAGGGAGGATGCCCTTGATGATGCCGGCAGGACAGCTCATGACATTGCGCTTGCCGCACTGAACTATTACCTCCTTCAGGTCACGCCTGAGAGAGACATGATCTTCAATCCCGCAGAGTCCATCAGCTTCAACGGCAATACAGGCCCCTATCTTCAGTATATGGGAGCACGCCTGTCCTCAATGCTTTCAAAGTTCGAAGCCGTGAAGGATGAATACGAAGGCATCTCATTCGACGGATCGCTTCTCAGGGAGGATGATGAGAAGATGCTCATCAAGCTCATCGCATCCTATCCTGAAGTGCTGTCAAAGGCTGCAAAGAGCTACAACCCTGCAGATATCTGCGCACTGCTTTATGAAGTTGCGAAGACATTCAGCCATTACTACCACGACAACCAGATCCTCAAGGCTGAGACAAAACAGCTCGTCGTTGCCCGCGTTGAGCTTTCGCGGATGGTGCTGCAGCTTCTCAAGAACGCATTTGCAATTGTCGGAATTCCATTCCTTGCGGCAATGTGATTGAAATCAGCAAAAAAACACAACAACATGACGGGAGCCGGAGTGCTCCCGTTGTTCATTTATAGTGAGAATGCGGAGAGAAAATCGCGGATGAAAACCTCCGCATCAAGGCTTTCATTCACAAGCGCATTGTAAATGGTGTTGGAAAACATGGTGCTTACAGTCTTCACTGACGGAACATTAAGCAGATGCCTTTCACCCAGTATTGATATTACAGCCTCACTCTGGCTCTGAATCATGAGATAGAAAGCATTGGCATCATCGAATGCCCGTTCATCTATTTCCTTCCTCTGCTCTATGAGAGAGATGAAACAGCTTCTCTTCCTGTCCGAGAAGATGCTTTTCCAGTGGGAGAGGGCAGTTGAGAATATTTCCCCGGGTGAGAGGGAGAAATCGACAGAGAATCCGAGATGGAGACAGTCTTCCTCAAAGTATGTGTAGATGGAATCCATCAAATCATCCTTGCTGTCAAAATAATAGTAAAGACTTGCCTTCTGCATGTTCATCTTTGCGGCAAGCGATGAAAGCGTGAGCCTGTCGTATCCTTCATCCCGGATGATCTGTGCGGCTTTGAGTATTATTTCTTCTTTCCTGTCAGTTTTCATAAGTCAATGATAATATATTTTTCTACCAACCGAAAGGTAAAAACACAATTTCATTTGATCATCTTAAACACAAATGATAGATTACAAAAGGAGGAAGATTCTACAGTTATGTATTACCCTGCACGAATTGTCAGAGAAGAAGATGGAAAATACTCGGTATTCTTTCTCGGAGAAGGAATGGACGGTTGTATGACATACGGCATTAATTTTGAGGATGCTCTTCGTAATGCAGAAGAGGCCTTGACTCTTTACCTTGAATATATGAAAGAAAGAGGAGCAATGCCGAATCCGGAAACTTATGAAGATGGTGGATGCATACAATTTTTCACCAATCCGGATAATCTACCAACCGGAAGGTAGAAAAACATGAAACTTGCGAATATTTGAATCATGTTCAGAAATGCTGATTGATCATCAGCGTTTCTTTACTTATCATTCGCTTTGTAAATTCAATTAATGCAGAGGATTTAAAATGTACGCACTCGTTGAAATCAAGGGCAAGCAGTATAAGGCTGTTGAAGGTGAGACACTTCAGGTCGACTTGCTCAATATGGAAGAAGGTGCTTCCTACGAGACAGACAAGGTTCTCGCTGTTGTCGATGGAGAGAATGCAAAGTTCGGTACTCCATACGTAGCAGGTGCAAAGGTTGTTGCAACTGTAGGCAGTGAAGTCAAAGGTGAGAAGGTCAAGGTATACAAGTTCCACAGGAGAAAGGGTTACAGAAGAACTCAGGGTCACAGAGAGCAGTATACAATGATCACAATCAATAAGATCAACGCATAAGGGGGCGCAGAAATGGCACATAAGAAAGGTGGCGGTTCATCACGTAACGGACGCGATTCCAATGCACAGCGCTTAGGTGTTAAGCGTTTCGGCGGTCAGGTTGTAAAGGCAGGCGAGATTCTTGTCCGCCAGCGCGGTACAGTTATCCACCCGGGTAAGAATGTCGGACTCGGCACTGACTACACACTCTTTGCAAAGGCTGCAGGCACTGTTGCTTACATCAACAGAAACAACAGAAAGTATGCAACT
>CASDXQ010000049.1 GCA_949285145.1 uncultured Spirochaetales bacterium
ACTATCCTGATGAAGTAAATGATGAAAACTACTGTCAGATCAGATTCTCTACAAGAAAAACTGAACTCTGGATTGACGGTAATTCTTCTATCATCTCATCCTGACTCTGTTGCTTTCATCCCATCGGCAAGCCAATGGTTTTTCGCAAAATTCCTATAACCAAAGAAAAGCCGGTTATGAAGAAAAAAGCTCCACACCGCAGAAAACGATATGGAGCTGTCATTCAAAGATTTTCAGAAACCGGGCTTATTTCTTCTCAGCCTTTTTCTTTTCCTCGTACTTCTTCTTCAGATCATCGGAAACACTCTGTGGAACCCTGCCGTACTTTGCAACTTCCATTGTGAATTCCGCCTTGCCCTGAGTAAGGGAGCGGAGCACGGTAGAGTAACCGAACATTTCCGAAAGAGGCACTTCAGCGATAACCTGGCACTGATTGTTGTCTTCCGTTGAAGAAACGATCATGCCTCTTCTCTGGTTGATTGAACCGAAGATGTTGCCCTGGAATTCACTGGGGCCTGTTACTTCAACCTTCATGATAGGCTCGAGGATTGCAGGCTTTGCCTTCTCATATGCTTCCTTGAAAGCACCGATTGCAGCTGTCTGGAATGCCATGTCACTGGAGTCGACAGGATGCCATGCACCATCGTTGACGACACAGCGCACGCCAACTACAGGGAAGCCGATCTGAGTGCCTTTCTTCATTGCACTCTGGAAGCCCTTGTCACAGGAAGGAATGTATTCGGTGGGAATAGCACCGCCCTTGACTTCATCGACAAACTCGTAATCCTTCTGCTCACCGTTCTCATCTGGCTGGATCGGCTCGATGTAACCGGCAACACGTGCGTACTGGCCGGAACCGCCTGTCTGCTTCTTGTGAGTATAGTTGAAGTCTGCTCTCTGAGTGATGGCTTCTCTGTAAGCAACCTCAGGCTGACCCACCTTGACTTCTGCCTTGTATTCTCTCTTCATTCTCTCGATATAGACATCAAGGTGAAGCTCACCCATACCCTTGATGATTGTCTGTCCCGATTCCGGATCAACATATGTCTGGAATGTCGGATCTTCCTTTGTGAAGCGGTTGAGAGCCTTTGCCATATTGTCGGCAGCTTTCTTGTCAACCGGCTCGATTGCAAGGGAGATAACCGGGTTCGGGACGAACATACTTGTCATGGAGTAGTTAAGAGAAGGACCGCAGAATGTATCACCTGAAGCACAGTCGATACCGAAGAGAGCTGCGATCTCACCGCATCCGGCTTCGTTGATGTCTTCCATTGTGGAAGCATGCATCTTTACAAGACGTCCGACACGGAACTTCTTCCTGCTTCTTGTATTGTAGAGTTCATCACCCTTCTTGATCCTGCCCTGATAGACTCTGATGTATGTCAGCTGACCAAACTGGCCATCCTCAAGCTTGAATGCGAGAATAACAGGAGGAAGGTCGTCCTTGGAAACAAGCTCGACTTCTTTCTCCTTGTCATCAAGGTCAAGTGCATAGTTATGTACGTCTGACGGGCACGGGAGGTAGTCGACAACGGCATCGAGCAGTGGCTGGATACCCTTGTTCTTATATGCCGAACCCATGAAAACCGGGCACAGGCGCAGTGCAATGGTCTCTTCCCTGACAACCTTCTTGATAAGCTCGACGGAAACATCTTCCATAAGCATTGCTTCCATGAGTTCCTCGGAATTCATGGAGATTGTGTCAAGCATTTCATCTCTCTTTGCCTTGGCCTCATCCATGAGCTCTGCAGGAATCTCTGCAACACGGAGACTCTGATGATCCGCACCGGCATCGAAGTAGTATGCTTTCATCTCCACAAGGTCAACAACACCTTCAAGCTTGTCCTCAAGTCCTATTGGAATCTGCATGAGAACAGCATTCAGGCCGAGCTTCTCAATAAGCTGATCCTTGACCCTGTAGGGATTCGCACCGCTTCTGTCACACTTGTTGACGAATGCGATACGGGGAACATGATATCTCTTCATCTGGCGGTCTACCGTGATTGACTGGGATTGGACACCGCCGACGGAACAGAGAACGAGAATTGCACCGTCAAGAACACGGAGGGAACGCTCTACCTCAATTGTGAAGTCAACGTGACCCGGAGTATCGATGACGTTGATTTCATGATCTTTCCAGTAAACATTTGTAGCTGCGGATGCGATTGTGATGCCGCGTTCTCTTTCAAGTTCCATGGAGTCCATGGTTGCGCCTACACCGTCCTTGCCGCGGACATCGTGAATAGCGTGAATCTTGTTGCAGTAATAGAGAATACGCTCGCTGAGTGTTGTCTTACCTGAGTCGATATGAGCACTGATTCCGATATTTCTCATATCCTTGAGGTTGTTTACCATATTTTAGTTCCTCTCAAATATATAAAACTCAACAGCTTTTACCGCTGTACAACTTCATCCGAAGGTGCATATTATTAGTTTTTTTGCATATGTGCAAGACACTTGCTGAAAAAAATTCGTGAAGTATGATAAACTTGCGGCAGTACATCAGAGGGAGAAATTCATGCCTTATCAGGATGAGAATGCAAAAACAATCGCAAGGTGGATTGAGGAAGGATGGCAGTGGGGAACCCCGATTGACCATGATACATATGAAAAGGCCGTAAGCGGAGACTGGGATGTGCTTCTCACTCCTGTGAAAAAAGTACCACATTCATGGTTCGGGGAACTGAAAGGGAAAAAGCTTCTCGGCCTTGCATCCGGCGGCGGTCAGCAGATACCGGTTTTTTCAGCCAGAGGTGCCGTCTGCACAGTCCTTGATTACTGCCAGGCACAGCTTGACAGTGAGATAATGGTGGCAGAAAGAGAGGGATATGAAATCAGAACCGTATGTTCGGACATGTCAAAGCCTCTGCCATTTGAGGATGAATCTTTCGATATTGTTTTCCATCCCGTATCAAACTGCTATATCGAAAAAGTAAAGCCTCTGTTCAGGGAATGTTTCAGAATACTGAAGAAAGGAGGAATCCTGCTGTGCGGACTTGACAACGGCATAAACTACATTGTCAATGACGATGAGAGGGAAATCGTGAATTCACTGCCCTTCAACCCTCTGAAGAATCCTGACCTTTACGTTGAAGATGACGGCTATCAGTTCTCTCACACCTTTGCGGAACAGATCGGGGGACAGACAGAGGCTGGATTCATCATCACAGATGCAGATGAAGACACAAACGGGGAAGGAAGGCTTCACGAACTCAACATCCCGACATTCTGGATGACAAGAGCCGTGAAACCTTTTTAGAGACCGGTGTTTATGATACAATCGTCCCAAGAGCATTTCTCGGAGGAAACATATGGCTACGGTTTTTGAAATGATCATAAATGGTGATATACCATCAACAAAACTTTACGAAGATGACAGTGTACTCGTCATTCTCGATATCAACCCGGTGGAAAAAGGTCACAGCCTCATCATAAGCAAGACAGTATATGAAGACTTCACCCAGTGTCCTTCCGCCCAGCTTGCGCATATGATGGAAATCGCACAGCGTGTCGCGCTTAAGCTCAGAAAAGAACTCAGATGTGACGGCACGAATATTCTCATCAACAACGGGAAAGCCTCAGGGCAGGAAATTCCTCACCTCCACATTCACGTCATTCCCCGCTACGATAATGACGGACAGACTTTCGGTTTCTCAAAAAAAGCATATGAAGGTGATGAAATCAAGGAATACGGAAAAAAGCTCGCTTTATGAAAAGATACATTCTGGTATCAGGCATACTGCTGTTCATTCTCGCATCCTGTGCTTCCTATACAGTCAGCACGGGCCTTGAAAACATACACATGCCTGAAGAAACGATACAGCAACCGACAAAACTCAGCGAGATTCAGAGACAGGATTCTTCCTGTAAGGAGAACTGAGACAGCATCGCAGTGAACTTTCTGCTTCATGGAAGACGTGCGCAGGCATGATAGTTCAAGCCGGAATTTCCGGCCTGAACAAAAAAGAGCATGCCTCAAAAGACACGCTCCTGTATTTGTCGGATCATGAATGATATCAGAATCTGACACCGATTCCGACATTCGGAAGAGGAATTGCCATATTGAATTCCGTATTCACCCTGTCATTCACAACCTCAAAGACATCCATCCGGAGACCTACTCCGAGATCTACAAACACACTGCTTGTCAAATCAATGAGCAGATCACACATGGCATCAATGCCCATTGCGAAATTTCCACCCAGATCAAAAGTCGGACCGACACTGAGAAGGATATCGAGATCAGCATTTCTCACATCGATCTTGTGTGAATAGGCAACACCAAGTGTTATCGGATTGAAATTATTCTCTGTGGCAAGAGAGATGCTGAGACCGGGGCCGTTATCGAAAATCATAGTAAAAGCAGCAGATGCACCTATCTGGAATCTGGCATCAAACTCCCCGTTATTCACAAGCTGGAGTTCTGATGTGGATCCTGTCAGTCCGACATTGAGAGACATATCTGTAACAGCGGAAAAAGCAGGAACGGCGGCACATGCAAGAAGAATGACAGCAATCATTAATTTCTTCATTTATTTCACCTCTTTATCTTTTTTCTTTATAATAACAGATAGAAAGAAAAAATACATTGATAAACAGAAAAATTCACAAAAATGAGATGCTGCCATCTCCTCAGATCATTTGTACATTGCCTCTATTTCCGTTTCATACATGTCATTGATGACAAATCTCTTTATCTCCTGTTTTGCGGAAAGTTCCCTGTTCACTTCAAAAGTCTTCGGCAGAATTGTGAACTTCATGACCTGTTCAAATGTCCTGAATCCTGTTTTCGCGCTTACCCTTTCCCTTATTTCGTTTTCGATCAGGTTGTGAACTTCAGGAATTACATGAAGATCATCACGGTTTGTGTAATAGACATGATTGTCCTTGAGGTAACGTTCAACATTCGGTGAGTCAATCACAATCAGCGCACACAAATATTTTCTGTCCTGCCCCACAACAACTGAAGATGCGATATAAGGGGAATCATTTATCGTTTCTTCTATCGGGACAGGCTCCACATTCTCGCCTCCGGAAAGAACGATTGTATCTTTTGCCCTTCCGACAATCGAGAACTCACCGTGAATTGTCTTTATTGCGAGATCACCTGTATTGAGCCATCCGTCGCTGTCTATCACTTTTGCAGTGAGATCAGGTCTTTTGTAATATCCCTGCATGACTTGTGCACCTTTGGCATAAAGCACGCCTTTTTCACCCGGCGCACATTCCCTGCCGTTTTCATCTGTAATTCTGAGTTTTATGTCACCGAAAGGATAAAGTGTGCCAGGTACTCTTTCCTTCCACCTTCTCAGTCCGATGACAGGACTTGTCTCCGTAAGGCCGTATCCGTCAACAACATTTATACCGATGGCGGAGAAGAAATCATCGACAGCCTGAGGCAGTGAGCCTCCGCCGGAAATGCCTGCAACGAAATTTTTTCCGAGTTTCTCTTTTATCTTCTTGAATACAAGTTTGTCTCCAAGCTTGTACAGCGGAGTGAGAATGGCAAGAGGAACAGCGCTTACAAGCACCTGGAGCAGCCTGCTTTTCTTTCTGTAGTCTTTTGTATATCCATGGAAAAGGTTATAGAACTTCTTTCTCTCTCTTCCCACAGCAACGAAGAAATTGAAAAGACATCTGACAGCCGGTTTTGCATTCTTCATCTGGGAATAAACACCGTTTTTCACCGTCTCCCAGATCCGGGGTACAGAACCCATGATATGGGGATTGATCCTCTGAATATCATTGAGAAGTATCTTTCCGATCGGTTTTGAATATGCGATCGTGCTTTTAAGATAGATGATCACATACTGCAATATTCTCTCAAAAGAGTGCCAGACCGGAAGCACGGACAGCCATATCTGGCCCGGCCCTACAGGATAGCCTATTGCATCAATGGCAGGCGGAATTGAATACAGATTCCCCTGAGACAGCATCACACCTTTAGGTTCACCTGTTGTTCCGCTTGTGAAAATTACAGTGGCAAGATCTTCCTGTTTTCCCGAGCGCACAAGATCGTCTATCAGCCTGATCTGCTCTGCATCCGCGTCCATGTATTCATCTATCAGATTGCTCTGGAACAGGATTCTGACGCTGTATTCCTCTGCTCTCTGGGCAAGATCTATAATCGGAGTATCATCCATGACAATCAATGTTTCCAGACATGGGAGAGTGTTGCGGATTGAGA
The DNA here is from genome assembly GCA_949285145.1 of uncultured Spirochaetales bacterium. Lineage (GTDB taxonomy): Bacteria > Spirochaetota > Spirochaetia > Sphaerochaetales > Sphaerochaetaceae > Bullifex. The sequence continues at coordinate 6,188 of CASDXQ010000049.1, forward strand.
GGATCTTATCAAGCATCTGTACGTTTTCGACAAAGACGATCTTCGTTTCAGTTGCAGAAAGTATGAAGGCAAGTTCGCTTGCCATGCTGTCCCTTCCACGCGGTACATTTGCCGCACGGCATGTCTGGATTGCAAGATCTGCGACCATCCATGCCGCTCTGTTGTCGCTGATCTGTCCGACAAGGGTTCCCCTGCCTGTTCCCATATCAGAAAGAGCGAGGGCAAGAGCCCTTACCTTCGCCGCAACTTCCGAATATGTGTAATTTACGAATTTTCCCTTTCTGTCCTTCTCCATCTGAAGAACTCTGTTTCCATCACTCTCAGCTCTGCTGAAGAAGAGCTGAGGCATAGTATAGTGCATAATCAAGCCTCTTTTTGACAATTTGACATTTTTTGTAAAATTGTCAATAAACTATCATGCAACAAATTATTTGTCAATATAAGGTTTTGAATACAACCAGCTGGCAATCAAGGCAGTCAAGGGCGTCACAATGACAAGCCCCATGCAGCCTGTAAGAGTCTGCACAATCTCCGACGCAATCATTTTTGAAGTGAGGATATTGAGAACAGGCGTGCTCTGCGCCATGTACACCATCATGACTGAAAGCCATGAGCCCATGTAAGCCAATAATAAAGTTGTTGTTTGTGTTCCGACTCCGGCTTGTCCTACTGCCAATCCTGATTTAATCAATTCTTTGCGCGATATTCCAGGTGCATGTTCTTTCACTTCTGCCATTGCAACTGCAACGTCAATTGAAAGATCCATGACGGCACCGCCTGCGGAAAGAGCGACAACACCGGCAAAAAGGGACGTCAGGTCAAGATTCTGAAAACCCGCATACAAAAGACTTTCACTCTGCTCGAGAACTGAACCGTGAATACGCATCCAGTGAGTCATGACATATCCCGTCAAAGCTGTGAACAGAGACGAGAAAAGTGAGCCGCATATTGCTGCGATGCTTCTTCTGTTCACACCGCCGACAAGCAAAAGAGTAACGGTCGTTATGAGCATAAGAGAGGCTATGCACATGAACAGCGGATTTATCCCGTGCAGTGTCATCGGAATAAGCAGTTTCCAGATGCACAGGAATGCGAATATGAAGGAAATGATTATTCTGACTCCGGAAAACCGTGCGAATGCAATAAGTACGAGGGAGAAGATTATTGCGGCAAGAATCTCCTTCCCCAGTCTGTAATAATCGATCATGTTAATGAAGACCGGATTATCTTCACCATCTCTTTCAACCAGCACCCATGCGAGATCTCCGCTCTGGAACACCTTGTCGTCTGCAAGAGAGCCCGAAAGCATATTCACCCCGTCCATTACAAGACCCTTATGGCTTCCGGAGAGGATTTCAACAGTACAGCGCTGGTCTCCCTGACGGAAAAGACCGGTCTGTATTATCGTGCTGTCATCTGTGGAAAGCACCCGGGCTTTTGCACCTTCCGCATTCACGTATATAGATCTCTGGAAACCGGTGGGAATCGCAATGAGGATGATACTCAGGATGGCAAGTATCACAGCAAATGTAATTTCACTTTTTTTCTTGAATTCATTCATATGATCTTCAATATGGTCATGCCCCCGGAACAGACCGGAGGCATGGATCGGATTATTTTAACTGTTATTCCACATCGCAGAGGCTGAAGAGCTTCTTTGCAATTTCTGTGTTGTCATATGTTCCGATGAACGCCTCAGCACCTTCTCCGTAAGCATATACCGGTACGGGAAGTCCTGTGTGTGCATAGCTTGTCCAGCCGATGCCTGCCTTGTTGTTGAGAATGTGTGTGAGTGTGACCGATATCGGGTTATAGCCGCCGTACAGGAGAGATTCCTCATAGCCGTCTGTATTGCCTGTTCTGTCATCCTCGTAAGCCTTCTGCAGCTTCGCATATTCATACTCGTTCATGATGAGAGCCCCGACATCGTTCTGTGTGCCGGGAGCTGTGAGACCGAATGACTCCTCAACCATTTCAAGCAGGCGGTCGAAGGAGAATGTTCCGTTTTCCTTCTCTGCAGCGACAGCCTCATCGAATGCGACATAGCTCATAGTCTGGTTCTTCATGATATCGAAAGCAGTGTTGTAGCCTGTTGCAGCATAGCCGATTGTCATACCGCCGGTTTCATGGTCGCCTGTTACGATGATGAGTGTTTCATCCGGGTGCTGGAATGCGAACTCGAGAGCAACCTCGACAGCCTCATCAAGAGCGATTGTGTCGCTGATGTTTGCAACTGCATCGTTGGCATGTCCGGCCCAGTCGATCTTGCCGCCTTCAACCATCATGAAGAAACCAGTCTCATTGTAGAGCACATCGATACCTTTTCTGACAAACTCCGCAAGTGTGATATCCTCATCTTCCATATCGATGGCATATCTCATTGCGCCGTCATCCTGAAGATTCGGGCTTACAGCATAGACCTTGCCGCTGTTCTGGTTGAGGGAAAGGATGGTGTTTCTGTCGTTTGTAACGAGATATCCGGCATCCTCCATGACTTCGTACAGAGATACAGCATCCTCATCCGCCTTATTCAGGGAGCCGCCTGCAAAATAGTCGAATCCGCTTTCCGCCATCTGAAGGCCGATGTCATAATAGTCATTTCTGTTTGCAATATGTGCATAATATGCTGCAGGTGTTGCATGGTTGAGAGTTACGGAAGAAATGATACCGACTTTCCATCCAAGCTGTTCCTTTACCTTTTCTGCGATTGTCTCGCCGGCGGTTACCTTGTCAACACCCATGCCGATAACGCCGGAGTGTGTTTTGAAACCGGATGAGAGAGATGTTGCAGTACTTGCTGAATCAGGGCAGAAAGATGTGCTGTCCTGTGTATACTGAAGACCTGCAACAGGGAACTGTGTGAATGTGAGCTTTTCAAGTTCGACGGCACCGGAAACATTGTTGCCGTTGTAAATCTGTGCGGCATTTGTCTGAGGAGCGCTCATACCGTCACCAATGAACATGAAAACATATTTGGGATCAGCGTTGGATACGCTGGCACTGACCGCACCGGGAATCTCGGAAGCGCCCTGTGCGAAAAGACTCGCTGTGATCATAAGAGCAGCGAGAAGACTTGTAAGAGTCTTTCTGAAATTCATATTTACCCTCCAAACGAATAAATGTTTTCTCTTTATGTCTGGAGCGTAACGGACAGTTGTGAAATATCATGTCCTTTGGATGTGAAATGGAAGTGAAAGAAAACGAAAGTCTGAGAAACCGGATTTCACAGACATTCTTTCCTGAAAAACATTGAGACGGCAAGGGCAAAAATAAGAATGACAATGGCAAAGCCAAGGATACTGTTCATCATGAACTCAAAGCCGGGAGGATGATCAATACGTGAGAAAATGGCACACTGGAGTGAGAAGAGAGAAACGAGCGATACGGAGAAGCGTATATTTCTCATCTGCACAAAAACAAGATCTCTTCCATCTGCATCAAGGATTATGTCCCTGAGAGGCCTGAACAGAAAGAGAAATGTCCATGCGGCGATTATGTAAATAGTGAAGGAAGGATACTCAACCCTGACTTTGAGACACAGCACAAGGATTATAAGGATGGACACACACAGATTGAGAACAAGAAACAGCCAGCCGGTCATCCTGAAATCATGATAATATTGAACCTTATTATGCTAACGATAAGATAATAGACACCGAAAGATGTTATCCAAAGTGATCTTTCATATGCACCGAGAATCAGCTTGAAAAGTGCATAGCAAAGCCCGAGATGGCAAACAATGCGGAAATTGAACTCAATACCACCGTGCAGTCTCCATCTTCTATAAGGTGGAGTTAGCGGTGGATGTTCTTTCTTGCTGATTTCGGGCATGGTGTTTCTTGCAGCCATTTCCATTTTTTTGGTAACATTTACTCATGAAGACGATGGTATCGAGGGAAGTCAGGATAAAGGACGCGTTCAAGCCGTTCCTGGATACCGTCACAGTCTATCAAGAAGCGGTCTCCTTCCTCATCGATGTCGTGAATGAACACTATGTTAATGTCTGTGGTCTTCCCTCCCAGAAGGCTATGACATTTATAGAAAGACTTGTACACTCCACATCCACAAGAAAAGCACTCTATCCATCGTCATATCTCCGCCGTGCGGCGATCATGGAGGCGGTTGCCGCCGTCACGCTCTACAGGAAGAACCTCTCTGACTGGGAGGCTTCCGACAAGTCGAGGAGGAAGCCTCGCTTCAACAGGAGGCGCAACGTGATGCCCGCTTTCTACAGGGGCAACATGTTCATCCTGGACGATGAGGACGGAGTCTGCAGGGCAAAGCTGAAGCTCTTCAGGGATGGTGACTGGAAATGGCATGTGTTCAATCTGTCACAGGCAGATGTCAGGAGCATCGAAAAGGAGTTCGACCTGTCAGAGGCGAAGTGCCCTGTACTGAAGAAGCACGGCCATCGTTTCACTCTTTCCTTCGCCTTTGAGACGGATGCAGAGCTTCCAAAGAAGGAGAATAAGGAATATTCAGTATGTGCTGTAGATATCGGCATCAATAATGCGGCAGTCTGCTCAATCATGAAGGAGGACGGTACTGTCACTGCAAGAAGGTTCATCACCTTCACAGGAGAAGAAGACCGTTTCAACCGGATTCTGAATGAGAGAAAGAAGGCACATTCCCTGTCAAAGTGCAGAACACACAGACTGGACCGGTTTCTGAAGAACCATAATGAGAACCTTGCAAGGCTTACTTCTTCAGCAATAGTTGAGTTTGCATCATCTGAAGGAGCCACAGTGATTGTCATGGAGAAGCTGAGTATCAAAGGAAAGGTGAGAGGTTCGAAGAAGGAGCGGCTTCATCTGTGGAGAAAGAAGGATGTTGCAAAACGAGTGGAGGCTCTTGCTCACAGGAAAGGCATGAGATTCTCGACGGTCTGGGCAGCAGGAACTTCAAAGTATGCCTTTGATGGTTCGGGTCAGGTAAAGAGAGATAAAGACAACTGGTCGCAGTGCACATTCAGTAATGGAAAAAGGTACAACACCGACTTGTCGGCGTCGTACAATATAGGAGCAAGGTTTTTCATAAGGGAAACTTTGAAAGCGTGTCCGGAGACGGAGGCGTCGGAGGCCAAGGCAAAAGTTCCTGGTTTATCCGCACGGGCCACATGCACCCTGTCCACCTATATCAGTCTTCTTGCGGTGAGAGCTTCGGCCTGAACTGAGAGAAGACCAGGCGGTGGAAGGGAAGTCCCCGCTCTCTAAAGGAGCAGGCACGGCAAGAGCTGTGTAGCGGGAAGCACCACCTTCTATAAGGTGGGGAGGTTCACCAGTTTCATCTCTTTCCTTTATACAACTAGATCAGGAAACAGTCTTCTGACCACATGGCGGAAAGCCCTTCCTGTCAGATACAGACTCAGGGCAAGGAACACGGCACCTGAAACGAAGACGGCATATGCCCAGATTTCATCTTCCACACCATGGCGGTATATGAAATGGACAGCAGTCACACACAGCGCAAGGCATATGTATGAAAGCAGTATCTTCACGCAAGACCTCCGTGGCTGTTCATGCGCCAGCGCAGAGGAGTCATGCCTGTTATCAGGCGGAAACGCTGGGCGAAATAGCTTCCGGAGGAAAAGCCCACCGAATCGGCGATGTCGCTGATTGAATGCTCTGTGCCGGCAAGCATTTTCTTTGACTCGGTTATACGCTTTTCAAGAAGATACTCCATGGGACTCGTGCCGACAGCAGCCTTGAACTCCCTTATGAGATAGTATTTGCTGAGTGCAGCAATGGACGCAAGCTCATCAAGGGTGATCGCCTCGGCGTAATGCTCATCGATATATGATTTCACATCCGCAATGTTGCTGCGCATCTCATGTATTTCCTCAACACCCACATTGATGATCTTTCTCCTTATCAGCAGTACAAGCAGCTGATAGAAAAGACTTCTTGCCATCATCTCATACTCAGGCTGCTTTTTCTGCATTTCCCTGTATATACCTACTATTATTGAATAAACATTCTCCCTCAGACTTCCCAGATTGAGGAGAGGATCGAATTCCCTCTCATCGGATGCCAGCGTGATATTCGATATGCCGAGGCAGATATACTCAAGAGGATCCTTCGATGATGAAATCTCCGTATGCATGAGATGAGGGGGAATGAGGACAAAATCATCCTTGCCTATGGAACGCCTGCGGTCTCCTGTGACAATCATTCCATCTCCTGATACCACATAAATCATTTCGGCAATTGAATGGGAATGTATCACGCTGAGCCATTCATTGTCATAACGAGAATGCGTGATGTACTTCAATTCCGGCATTACGCCGTTTTCCTGATCCGTTATTTCGTATCTGGCAGTACTCATATGCGTATTTTCCGCTTTTTTTACAAAAAAAGCAATAAATATAAAAAAGTGAGCAATTTCCTGATTGTTGATTTCAAAAAACCACCCTTAGAATGAGTGTATAGCAATAAGAAACACTTAAAAGGAGAAACATTTAAATGAAGAAAATTCTTACATTTGCTTTAATCGCTCTTCTTGCTGTCACATCTGTTTTCGCAACAGGTACAACCGAGACAACAGCAACAGCTCCGGCTGCAGGTGCAGCAGAAGGCGGAAAGATTTATGACGGCGTCGAGATCACAATGTGGTCAATGTGGAACGCAGCTGAGCCTCAGGGCCAGGCAATCATTGATGCAGCAGCTCAGTTTGAA
>CASDXQ010000050.1 GCA_949285145.1 uncultured Spirochaetales bacterium
GTTGAAAGCCTGAAGAATGATGCAGATTGCAATGGCGAATGACAGTATGATTGCAAGGGCACTCTTCCATCCGGTGTCTATTCTTTCATTTTTCCCCGCCCCGGAATTCTGTGCAGTGTAAGGGCTCATCGCGTTTCCCACTGCGGAAAGAGGGACGGTGACTATATTGTCGATTCTTATTGAAGCTGAGTAACCTGCAAGGACTTCACTGCCGAATGTATTGACGACACTCTGCACAAGCATCATGCCGAAGTTTATCGTCATCTGCTGGATGATTGAAGGCAGTGCTATCTTCGTCATCGATGAGAATATTGATGAAGAGAAAAGCCTTTTCCTTCTTCCGTCCATGATCTTAAGTGTCTTTGTGAGTATGATGAATGAAAGAACTGCGGAGAGCGCCTGTGAGATGAGAGTTGCCCATGCGGCTCCTGCTATTCCCATTCCAAGGGCAGTGACGGCAGCGATGTCCAGGACTATGTTCAGCAGTGATGAGAATATGAGGAGGAAAAGCGGTATTCTGGACTTTCCCAGCGAATTGAAGACAGAGGATATGATATTGTACATGAAGAGGAAAGGCAGACCGAGGAAATATATCCTCAGATAGAGCACCGCATCACTTTTTATGGATGAAGAAGCTTATCAGGCTGGTCGAAATGCTTTCCTTCACAAGCGTGAAATCCTTTCTGCCGAAAGCATTGCTGGTTATGACCATAGCTCCGGCACCGCCTCCCACGGCAATTGCGATGAACACTGCGGTGAGGGCTGCACTGGCTCCCACTGCCGCAAGTGCCGCCTCTCCTATGAAACGTCCGACGATTATGGAATCAGTCATCGTGTAGAACTGCTGGAAGAGATTTCCCATCATCATCGGGAATGAGAAGATCAGAAGCGCCCTGAAAGGACTCTCCTGTGTAAGATAGTATTCACTGTGCATTCTCATTCCGCTTCCTTTCATGTAATTCTATCTGTATTCATATTGTGTGCAATACCTTTCTTGTCTCTGACGGGCTGTTAATATATACTCCAGTTTGAAATGACCAGTTATAATGTTGATGAACCGATCTATGCTCCGGCGACGGCATACGCTCCAAGCGCTCTCGCCGTCATAAGACTTTCGGGTAAGAACACAATAGAAATGCTTTCACAGGCCTTCTCCTCTCCATCCAGGCTGAATAAGGCCGCCAGCAAGACTCTTGTCCACGGCTATATCCTGGATGAGGAGAACGTGCGCATAGATGAAGTAGTGCTTGCCGTCTACAGAGAGGGAAGCGGATATACGGGAGAAGAGGCAGTCGAGATTTCATGCCACGGCTCGCTTGTTGTGCTGAAACGCCTCTTCACAAGGCTCGAACAGCTCGGTTTCAAAAGGGCGGAGAAGGGGGAATTCACCTTCCGTGCCTTCATGCACGGACGCATGGATCTCACACAGGCCGAAGCTGTCGAGGAGATCATTCACAGCAAGTCCGAGATAAGTCAGGAAAAAGCTCTGGACAGGCTTTCAGGAAAGCTGAGGGACAGCCTCGCTGCGGTAAAGACACGGCTTGTGGACATTCTTGCATCTCTTGAGGTCCAGCTTGACTATGCGGAAGACGAGATCATTGACGAGTGGGTGTTCCCCGAAGCGGAAGTGTCATCGATAATATCTTCACTGAAAGCGCTGTCCTCAACATACGGCGCAAGCCGCATTTACAGGGAAGGGGCAAAGGTCGTGCTTGCCGGTGCGGCAAACGCTGGCAAAAGCTCGCTTTTCAACCTCCTTGTCAAGGAAGACCGTGCCATCGTATCTCCGGTTCCGGGAACAACCCGTGATTTCATTGAAACCTGGATTGACCTTGGCGGGATCCCTGTACGTCTTTTCGACACTGCCGGGCTGAGGTCATCTGATGACATGGTTGAAAGCGAGGGTATAAGAAGGAGCGAAGCCCTGATGGATGATGCCGATCTCATAATCTATCTTGTCGATCCTGATGATGCTCTGCTGCCTGAGGACATTGACAGTGAGAGGACACTTGTCGTCTATTCCAAAAGAGACAAGAGGAGAATGGCGGATGATCTGTCAATTTCATCCGTGACCGGGGAAGGCGTCAGCGAGCTGATAGGACAGGTGAAAGAACGTCTCATGGGACTTTCTCCCCAGGAAGAAGGCGGTCTGTCGATAGACAGTGAGAGACAGTATTCATACCTTCTCTCCTGCATAGATGCCCTGGAGAGTGCTGAAAGATGCAAGGATGCTCCCGTGGACATAATGGCCATGTTCTTCCAGAGCGCGCTTGAGAGTCTTGGCTATATTACGGGAGAGGTCACGACAGAAGACCTGCTGGACACACTGTTCTCGAAATTCTGTCTGGGAAAATGATATGAGAGATTATGACATAATCGTTATCGGAGGTGGCCATGCCGGCATAGAGGCATCCAGCGCAGCTGCCCGTGAGGGTTTTTCCACCCTGCTTGTGACACAGAGCCTTGATGCGATAGGACGCCTGAGCTGCAATCCTGCGGTGGGAGGTCTTGCCAAAGGGAATCTCGTGCGCGAGATCGATGCCCTCGGCGGGGTTATGGGACATCTTATTGACTCATCGATGATACAGTACAGGATACTCAACAGGAGGAGGGGACCTGCGGTGCAGGCACCGCGCGCACAGGCTGACAAGTTCACGTATTCAAGGAATGCGAAGGAACTTCTTGAGCATACACAGAATCTTTCGCTCTTCATGGATACGGTGACAGATCTGCTTGTGGAAAACGGAGCTGTCACCGGTGTTGTCACTCAGCGCGGCTGGAAGATTTCCGCCCGTGCCGTCGTGCTCACAACAGGAACATTCATGGACGGAAAAATATTCATAGGAGAGTATGAGGAGGCATGCGGCAGACTGGGAGAGAGTGCCGCCATCGGGCTGGGAAGCTCGCTCAGGCGACTAGGGTTCGATGTCGGACGCCTGAAGACCGGCACTCCCGCACGTGTGCGCCGCTCATCGCTTGATTTCGATGAACTTGAGGTGCAGCCGGGCGACGAGGAGATCCTTCCTTTCAGCTTCGATTACGATACCGTTGACAGGCCCCGTCTTGACTGCTATGTCACATGGACCAACGGGGAGACCCACAGGATAATAAGGGAAAACATGCACCGTTCCCCTCTCTACGGCGGCAGGATTGTCGGCAAAGGTCCGCGCTACTGTCCCTCCATCGAGGACAAGGTCATGCGCTTTCCTGACAGGGACCGCCACCAGATATTCGTTGAGCCGGAAGGCGTGAACAGTGAGGAGATGTATCTCAACGGACTTTCATCTTCCTTGCCTGAAGACGTGCAGCATGCTTTCATACGTACCCTGCCGGGTCTCAGACACTGCGAGATCATGCGTCCGGCATATGCCGTTGAGTATGATTATCTGAATCCGATGGATCTGTATCCGTCTCTTGAATCCAAGATCCTCTCATCCCTTTTCGTGGCAGGGCAGACAAACGGCACATCAGGATATGAGGAAGCGGCCTGCCAGGGCCTTGTCGCGGGCATAAACGCCGCCCTCAAGCTGAGAGGAGAGGAGCCTCTCATCCTCAAGCGGACTGAAGCCTACATAGGTGTGCTGATCGACGATCTGGTCACAAAGGGGACGAAGGAACCCTACAGAATGTTCACAAGCCGTGCCGAGTACCGCCTTTCTCTGCGTCATGACAACGCCGATCTCCGTCTTACCAGAATCGGGTATGAGAAGCACAGCGCATCGGAGGAGAAGCTTGCAAGGCTTGAGAAGAAGATGGACGACATGAGCAGCCTGCGCAGCACGCTCAGGGAATACAGGGAGAGGGGAAAGAACGGGCTTGAGCTTCTCAGGGAGCCTGAAGTCACAATTTCTTCCCTTTCCGCCAAGCTCCCTTCTGTGCTTTCATATGCACCTGCAATACGCAGCGAAGTCGAGCTTGATGTCAAATACGAAGGATACCTCAGGCGGCAGGAGGCAGAGGCCCAGATGTTCAGCCGCAAGGAGAATATGATGATACCTCCCGATTTCGACTATGACGCCCTCAGGGGACTTTCCGCCGAGTCGAGGGAGAAACTCAAGCAGATACGTCCGGTCAGTGTGGGGCAGGCCCAGCGTATCTCCGGCCTGCGTGTCTCTGACATCGCGCTGCTGATGATGGGACTCAAGGCGAAAAAGTGAGGATGAGACTATGGATGATCTTCTGAAAGACGGACTTGAAAGACTTTCAATCGCGGCTGATGCCGGCATGATAAGGAGGCTGGAGACCTACATCAGTGAGATAGAACTTTTCAATCCTGTGTATCATCTTGTCTCTTATGAAGACAAGGATGAACTTATAATACGTCACATACTGGACTGCGCCGCCGGCTGTCCCGTGATGAGAGAGAGGGAAGGTGAAGGCTGCTCTGTCGCCGACCTGGGTTCCGGTGCCGGCTTTCCCGGTATAGTCCTTGCCATTCTCATGCCAGAATACCGCTTTTCCCTTATAGAAAGAATGAAAAGGCGTGTGGACTTTTTGAAAAATGTTGTCTTAAGATGTAACTTAAGCAATGTTGAGGTGATATCATATGATGTGAAGGATGTGAGGAGGGAATTTGACTGTGTCACTTTCCGTGCTTTTCATCCGCTTTATGACATAATAGGCGATCCGGCAGAGCTATGTTGAGGCTGAGACTGAAGGCCTTGAAGGCTTTGACAGCGAGCTTGTAAGAATGCGTGTTCCTTTTCTTGATGAAGTGCGACACATGCTTATTTTGAGGAAAAAAGGAGAATGACTTTGGCTCGTGAGAATAAAAAAAAGAAAGGTGGGAAAAAGAAAAAGGGAGGATCTGTATCTCTTATTGCCTCCGTTCTGCTGCTTCTTGCAGCAGCGGCTCTTGCGGCATGGAATTTCTATCCTGTTCCTCAGCTTGAAAGCGTGAAGGAAGTCATAATTACATATGCAGGTTTCTTAAATGAGACTATTTCTCCTGCGCTTCTCTCTCTCGTTCTTTCTCTCATAATTCTGACATCAAGGAAGAAGCGTCCTTTCAATTATATATTCCTGCCTCTTGCTGTTGTCATCTACTATACTCTTCTTGCCGCCGTGCACGTCTTCATGGGAATCACGGAGCCTGAATTCATCATGTCCCGCATAAGCCGTGAGAAAGATTCCCTTGTAGTCGTCCTTCTCATCATGGAGGTTCTCATATGCCTTGTCATTGCGATAATAAATTCATCCCTGAATTCCGTTTATCGCAGGCACAGGGAGAAAAAGCAAAGACTTCTTGCCGCTAAGGCTGAAAAAGAAGTTCACTCATCCGGTGAGACGGCTCTTACCGTGAAGGAAGAGAAGAAGAGAAAGAAAGAAGAGGCAAAGAAGGCGAAAGAAGAAGCTGCAGCGCTGAAAGCGGAGGCGAAGAAAAGCAGGAAGAAAGGCAGGAACGGTGCACAGGATGCGGATTCTTCCTCATCAGAGAGGAATGAGAATGATGTTGTGGTGAAAGTCAATGCTGTCAGCCGCGCAGAGGTCGCGCTTGATCCTGACAGTCCTCTTTCATTCCCATCCACAGACCGGATGCCTGATTTCACAACAATCCCCAGGGGCGAGGTTGTGGATCTGTCATCATCACGCAAGACAAATGTCTCTGCTGATGAGAAGAAAACCGAAATGGATTTCTCAATCCCTCAGGGCAATGTGGTCAGCATGTCAGTGCTTGAGAACAGTGCGAAGAATGTGGAGAGAATGATCGCCGAAGAAGAAAGAAGGAAGAGGAAGGAGCCGGAAAGGAAGGGGCTTTTCAAAAAAGGCGGCATGCTGGAAAGCGCTCTTGAGGCATCTAAAGGTGAACATATGGATCCGGGGCCGAACACGAATCCGATTATCGGCTACACTGACAGAAGGGTAAAGAAAGAGGAGAGGAAGAGCAGTTCCTCTTTTGCTCCGTCAAATCTTTCGCCTGAGCATCCTCGTTATAAGCTTTTCGAGTCCCTGAAGAAGAAAAACACAGCAGCGGAGCCTGTTGCAGCGGTGCAGGAAGAACAAGGTTCTGACGTAAGTCATTTTCCGTCCCGCTCCTATCACAGTGATGCCGGGGAAAATGAGATGCGGCAGAAAGCTTCCGAACCTGAAATATCATTGAAAAGGGCGGAAACGGATATCTGCCATGCCTCTCCCGTTTCTAATCAGCCCTCCGGCACCGGGAAAAGCATGGCTGGAGAAACTTCTTCTGCTGCAGATGCTGCCGGCAGGGAAAAGCAGACAGAACCCGCACCTCAGCCTGCCGTTGTCCCGTCACATCAGGACACACCTCATCATTCCCGTCCTGCAAATGCTCCTGCGGATGAGGTTTTCATAGGAGAGGAAGAGAACATTATCGATGATGATGACAAAAACGATGAGGGATCACGTTCCGGCAGCCAGATTGAATTCAAGGTCGGTGTGAGCGGGCTTGCCAGCAACAACGGAGGGGAGAACGCGATTATCCGAAGACAGAGGCGGAGCTATACTCCTCCTTCTCCTGATCTTTTGAAGGATTTTCCCCAGACAACTTATGAAATCGGCGAGAATGAGGAGCATACCGGACAGATGATCGAGTCTGTGATGCATGATTTCAAGGTTGATGTCCGGCTTGCCGATATCGTGAAAGGTCCTACTGTCACTTTGTATGAGTATACTCTGGCACCTGGAGTTCTTGTGTCCAAGGTGCTTAATCTGGAGATGAATATCAGCCTGAGGATAGGAGGCCAGAAAATACGTATTCTCGCTCCTGTCCCCGGAAAGAGCGCCGTAGGCATTGAAGTTCCTAATTCGAAAAGGGCAACCGTGGGCTTCAAGGAGCTGCTTCCTCCGCTCAGGAAGGCGAATCTGAATGTTCCCATGATACTCGGACGCGACATTCAGGGCGAGCCGAAGGTTCTTGATGTGTCAAAGTGCCCGCATCTGCTCATTGCAGGCACCACCGGAAGCGGAAAGTCCGTGTGCATAAACGGACTGATCGCATCGATACTTTATACCAGAAGTCCGAAAGAAGTACGCCTTATAATGGTTGATCCCAAGGTGGTCGAGCTCAATGTGTACAACGGTATTCCTCATTTGCTGACACCCGTGATCACTGAACCGAAGAGAGTTCTGAAGATGCTCAACTGGCTTGTTGAGGAGATGGACAGACGCTACAACGTGTTCAGCCAGGTCGGTGTCAGGAATATCGAGAACTTCAATTCAAGAGTTCATGAGCTTGGCTATGCGACTGAAAAGATGCCTTACATTGTCCTCATCATGGATGAGTTTGCGGATCTGATGACTGTCATCGGAAAGGATATTGAAGACTATATAAGACGCATCATGGCAAAAGCCCGTGCTGCAGGCATACATGTCGTCATGGCTACTCAGAGACCGAGCAGCGAAGTGGTGACCGGTACGATCAAGAACAACATTCCGACCCGTATTGCATTCGCCGCATCTTCCGGCATGAACAGCCGTATAGTTCTTGATGAAATGGGGGCGGAGAATCTGCTGGGCAAAGGTGACATGCTTCTTTCCACACAGTCCAGTCCCGGACTGGTGAGAATACAGGGAGCTTTTCTTTCCGAGGATGAGGTCGATCAGATCGTGCATCATGTCAAGAATCAGGGAGAGCCTGATTATCTTGACGAGTCGATCTTCGAGGATGAGCCGGAGCCGGATGATTCCCCGATCAGCGAGGAAAGTCTGGAGGGCAGCGATGCCGACCTGTATGAGAAGGCAAAGCAGATATGCTTTGAAAGGAAGGGAGCTTCTGCATCCTATCTGCAGCGCAGGCTCTCAATCGGCTACAACAGGGCTGCGCGTCTTGTCGAACAGATGGAGGATGAAGGTATCGTCGGACCTGCCAACGGCTCAAAGCCGAGGGAGATCCTGCGTTACGAATGACATCTGACCCGTGAGAGAAGTGTCTCTCATGGGTTTTCTTTAAATCCCAATCTCGTTAATATATTCCTTGCTATGCAGAAAAGTGCGATAAAGAATGGGAATATCATAATGGAGGAGGATGCTCTCGTTCCTGTAACAGTCAGGGAAGTGCAGTCCAACTTCTCGGTATATGAAGCATTGAGAGTTGTGAACCGGCAGGTCGTTCACCTGAATGATCATATAGAAAGACTTAAAGCATCTGCGGCCCAGATCGGCCTTGTCCTTCCCTCCGTTCCATGGCAGGAATGGATAGATATGCTGATAGAAAAAGACAATCTGTGCGATGTGACGATGAGGATTCTTGTATATGGCGGCAGTAAGGCTGTTGTCTTCATAACATGGCAGCCTTTAATCACATATCCTGATTCATATTACACTGATGGTGTCGCGGTTACGACATATTTCGGCGAACGTTTTCTGCCGACCTGCAAGACAAGCAATCTGCTGCTCAGTTATCTTGCTCTCAATGACGCAAAAAGCAAAGGCGCATTCGAAGCCCTGCTCGTAGACAGACATAACCAGGTTCTGGAAGGAACACGCAGCAATTTCTATGCTCTGATGGGCAACACGATGTTTACCGCCCCGGACAACGAAGTTCTTTCAGGAGTCACAAGAATATCCGTGCTGCGTGCTGCCAGGCAGCTTGGACTTGATGTGGTCATGAGAGCTGTGAAGCTTGAAGAACTTGAGAATGCCGACAGTATGTTCATCAGCTCTACAAGCATGGCCGCAATGCCCGTCTCAAAACTTGACGGTAAAACCGTTCCATGTGATTTTCCAGTGATTCTGAAGATCCGTGATCTAGTCAGAAAATGGGAAGTGGAATGAAACAGAACATATGATAGAATTGAAATGAAGGAGAAATGCATGAAATTCTCTGCGCTTGGCTTGAGTGAAGCCGTAATGAAGGGCATAAACGAAGCCCGTTTCACAGACTGCACACCTGTTCAGGAGCTTGTGCTTCCTTATTCACTTGCAAACAAAGATGTCATGGTGCAGTCGAAGACAGGTTCCGGCAAGACTGCCGTGTACGTCATAACCATTCTTGAGAAATACATGAGGGCATATCTTTCAAAGACTGCTCTTCCTGTTGCCCTTGTTGTCGCCCCCACAAGGGAACTTGCGCTTCAGATTGAAGAGGATGCCGAACTTCTCAGCCGGTATGTTCCCGGCTTCAGAACCGGATGCTTCTACGGCGGTGTCGGTTACGGAGAACAGAACGAGGAGCTGAAGGAAGGCCTCAGCCTTTATGTCGGCACGCCGGGGCGTCTGATAGATTTCGCATCCAGCAACAAGATTGATTTCAGAATGTTCACGACTGTCGTTCTTGATGAGGCTGACAGAATGTTTGACATGGGCTTCTATCATGATGTGGACAGGATGTTCTCCATGATGCTTCCCTCTCAGGAAAGACAGACGATGATCCTTTCGGCGACACTGACGGTCAAGGTCAGGAACATTGCCTGGTCTTATATGAATGAGCCGCTTGAGCTTGAGAGCCAGCCGGAAGAGATCACCGTTGACAAGATCAAGCAGGAGCTGTTCCACGTGACAAAGGATGAGGAGTTCTTTCTTCTTCTCCAGCTGCTTCACAAGCTTCAGCCGAAGAGCACGCTCATATTCACCAACACGAAGGACAGGGCGGTCGAAGTCTCCCAGCGCCTGAAGCTGAACGGATACAAATCTGCATATCTGATGGGAGACATGAAGCAGAGCGAGAGGCTCAAGGCTCTCGACAAGCTCAAGGAAGGAAAACTCGAGATCCTCGTTGCCACTGATATCGCGGCACGCGGTCTACAGATTGATGATCTGGAGCTTGTCGTCAACTATGATCTTCCCGAGGATTATGAGAATTATGTTCACCGTATCGGGCGTACTGCGCGTGCCGGCAAGGAAGGAAGGGCTATATCGCTTGCCAGTGAGGAATACATTTACTCCCTTGAGGCCATTGAGAATTACATCCAGATGAAGATACCTGTATGCTGGAGTGATGAATACGGTCTTGAGGAAGTTGAGGACAAGAGCCTTGAGTATGTGAAATCCATACGCCGCCGTGCAAAGGAGAGAAACGGCAGGAAGGATGATGGACCGGCAAAGCAGAAGGAGAAGAAACTCTCCGACAGTGATTATGAGAATCTTTCAAAGATGTCGTTTGAGGAACGCCTTGCATTCTACAAGAATGAATTCTCTTCAAAGCCTTCTCCATCAGACGGAAAGAAGACTCAGAAACCGGCGGGAAAGACTGCAGGGAAAAAAGTCCAGAAGAACACACACTCAGGTGTGAAGGCGCAGAAGGCGAAGAGCGGCAGCGCCAGAGTGAAGGCTCCCGTCGCATCAATCACAAGCGCACCGCAGCACATCAGCACGAAGCCGGAGAAGAAGAGCTTCTGGGCCAAGGTTGTCAGTATTTTCAAAGGGGAGTGAAAATGGGGCTTTACAGACGGTTCTTCTCTTACTATAAGCCTCATATGGGGCTGTTTGTCTTGGACATGAGCGTCGCTGTGATCTCATCTTTCCTGTCTGTCATTTTCCCTCTGCTGACAAACTACCTGCTTGACGGGCCTGTTGCCGATGGGAATGTGAGGCTTATGATCATTGTCTTTTCCGTGATGCTTGCAGTGTATGTCTTTCAGGCACTCAGTACATACATACGTATCCGCTGGGGACACATACTCGGTGTCAGGATAGAAAATGAGATGAGGCAGGATTTATTCAATCATCTGCAGCTGCTTTCCTTCTCATATTTCGACAGGACTAAGACCGGCACGATAATGAGCCGCATAACAAACGACCTCTTCCAGATTGCGGAGATCGCTCATCACGGCCCTGAAGATTTTCTCATAAGCCTTCTTACCATTGTGCTTGCCTATGTCTTCATGTTCACCGTTTCCGTGCCCCTTGCGCTCATTTCCCTCATACCGCTGCCGGTGATGCTGTTCTACGGCATAGTATTCGGCCACAGGATGAAGGAGAAGAACAGGGCGGTGAGACGGACCATCGCAGATGTGAACGTGGATGCGGAGAATTCCATTCAGGGAATAAGGGAAGTCAAGTCATTCGCCCAGGAAGATTTCCAGCAGAACAAGTTCAGCCAGTCCAATACGAAGCTGAAGAATTCAAGAGAGGAAATGTACAAGCAGATGGCAAGCTACCAGTCGGGCATAGGCTTCATGAGGGAGATATACTACCTTATAACGGTTGCCGGAGGTGCGGCCCTCATAGCACTGGGATACGCCGATCTTACAACGCTTGTCACATTCACGCTCTACGTATCCGTAGTTGTCTCTCCGATTGACCGTCTGATCAATTTCACGGAGCAGCTTCAGCAGGGTATTGCCTCGTTTGAGCGTTTTACTGAAGTCATGGACATCGAGCCTGAGATAAAGGATGCGCCTGATGCCCGTGACATAGAAATAAAAGAAGGCAAAGTGGAATTCAGGAACGTGAGTTTTTCCTATACAAGTGAAGACGGCTATGTGCTACGCCATCTTGACATGAACATCACCGGCGGTGAGAACGCTGCCCTTGTCGGTGAATCCGGAGCAGGAAAAACCACCATAGTCTCCCTGCTTTCACGTTTCTATGAACCTGATGAAGGACAGATTCTCATTGACGGTCAGGATATTACAAAGGTGACACAGGCTTCCCTGCACAAAGCCATCGGGTTTGTGCAGCAGAATGTCTTCCTTTTCGACGCCTCGATCAGGGAGAACCTGCGTTACGGTAAGATAGATGCGACTGATGACGAGCTCTGGGCGGCTCTTGAGGCTGCCAGCCTGAAGGATTTCGTCATTTCCCTTCCTGCCGGGCTCGATACCGAAGTCGGTGAAAGGGGAACACGCCTGTCCGGCGGACAGCGCCAGAGGCTGTCAATTGCCAGAGTGTTTTTAAAAAACCCCCGCATCATAGTCTTTGACGAGGCCACAAGCAGCCTTGACAGCGAAAGCGAGGAGCTGATCCAGCAGGCCTTCCGCCGTGTCTCGAAGGGACGTACGGCAATTGTCATAGCCCACAGGCTCTCAACAATTGTCGACAGTGACGAGATATTCGTCCTTGAAGGCGGAAACATCGCGGAAAAGGGAACCCACGCTTCCTTAATGAAGGAAAATGGGTTATACAACAAACTGTATTCAATTAAGAAGGATATGATCTGATGCTGAAGTTTCTTAGAATATTTATCGGTGCCGTGTTTTCAATTCCGATTCTGATAATAACCTATCCGCTGTGCGGCCTTGTATTCCTTTTCAGAAAGACGGGAAAGGAGAGTGCAGCCTCAAGTCTGCTTTACGGTTCGCTTTATTTCATCGCATGGTGGATAATGTTCTTCTTCGGCGGCAATGTTCATTTCGTCGGCAAGGAGAATATTCCCTCCGCTCCCGGCAAATACTGCATCATCGGCAACCATACTTCGATGTTCGATGTCGTGGCGCTGGTGCTGCCGCTCAGGATGAGATGTTCATTTGTCGGCAAGATTGAAGTGAAGAAGCTGCCGATCATAAATTCCTGGTTCCGTGCCCTTGATGCCGTTTACATTGACAGAAAGAATCCCCGGCAGTCCCTCAAGGCCATTATTGACGGTTCACGGATGATCGAGAAAGGTGTGCCGATGTCTATCTTCCCTGAAGGAACCAGAAGCAAGGACGGCCGCATGCATGAATTCAAAGCCGGCTCCTTCAAGATGGCAAGCAGAGTGGGAGGAATAATCGTTCCTGTTGTCTTCAAAGGCACCAGAACGCTTTTTGAGGACGGATACTCATTGCTGCGCCGTCCTGTATACATCCAGTTCCTTCCTCATGTCAATACGGAAGGCATGAGTGAAGAAGAACTCCATGCACTGCCTGAAAGAGTACAGAACATGATCCAGGATGCGTATGACAAGCTGCCTCCCATTAAAGGACTGAGAGTGAAAGCGCATGAAGCTGAAGCTTAAGGATCTGAGCTTTGCATATGAAAACTATGGTAACACCATCAGAGAGAAGATCTTTGATGGTGTGAATCTTTATGTGCATGACAAAGAGAAAATTCTCATCCTCGGCCAGTGCGGAAGCGGCAAGTCAACGCTTTCTTCAATACTTGCATCCCTGACGCCTGCGTATAATCAGGGAAAGCTTGAAGGAGAGATATCATATGACGGGAAAGGTATTGAAAGCGCTCACGAAATGATGTCGTTTCTTTCCCTCGTCCCGCAGGATCCGGGTGCATATATCATCACGACAAGCTGTGAGGATGAGCTTGCATATCCTCTTGAATCTCTGGCTTTAAGCCGGGATGAGATGAAGAGACGGATAGATCTCTTTCTTTCATCATGGGCTCTGGAGCGTTACCGTACGCTCATGCCTGCAGGCCTTTCAGGCGGTGAGAAGAAAAGGCTTGCCATAGCCTGTGCGCTCATCAGTGATCCTGAGTTTGTCATCTTCGACGAGTCTTTTGATGACCTTGATGCCTTCTGGAAGGAAAAGCTCGGAAATGTCATCAGAGACGGGAATTTCACATGTATTGTCACATCGGCACGTTTCATTCCCTCTTTTCGCGGGCTTTTTGACGCAGTATACAGGATAGAAGGGAGAAAGCTTGTCAGGATAGATGAGGATGATGCTCTTGAAAACTTCTCATTTTCACTCCCTTCCCGGGAGGTGAAAGAAACAGTCCGTCTTGAAGCTGTGAACATAAAGATTGAAAAAGAGAGGGACAACTCACACTTCACCCTTTCTGTTCCGTCTTTCCACCTGAAGAGTGGAGAGATCGTATCGCTGTGCGGTGATAACGGCAGCGGGAAGTCAACATTCTCGAGAATGCTGTGCTTTCTTGAGAGCCCTTCTGAAGGCAGCGTTTTCATAAACGGGGAAGCAGCTGAAAGGAAAATCCTGCAGCGTCAGGTCGGTTATGTCTTTCAGAATCCTGACTATCAGATCTTCCTTCCCACCGTGAGGGATGAGCTTTCATACTCTTTCTCTTTTCTTTCTCTCTCCAAAGACGAGAAGGAGAGAAGACTGGAGGAACTCTCTCTGCTGTTCTCCCTTGATCTGGATGCCAGTGCAGCGCTCATGTCATACGGAGAGAGAAAGAGACTTCAATGCGCAGTCTATTACAGTCTCGGCCGTTCATTCTATATTCTGGATGAGATTGAAGCATCTCTTCCTTACAGTGAAAGTGCACGCATGGTTGAGCTTCTTGCATCACGGGGTGCAGGAATCCTTCTCATAAGCCATGATGAGGATTTTGTCCGCTCTGTGGCAGTGAGGAATTATGTGATTGAAAGCGGGGTGATGCATGAGATCTGACAGCTATGTGAGGAAAGACGGCATTTACCATGAATTCGATGCACGCGCAAAACTGGTATTCACCATCGCCATGAGCGTGACAGTGTTTTTCATTGTGCACTTATGGTTCCTGTATCTGCTGGCAGTCTCTCTTTTCCTTTTTTCCGCCATTGAGAACGGATGGAGGAAAAGCACGGGCAGCATGCTTCTCATCCTGCCCATGATCATCATAATGTTCATCTTCATGCCGCTTGGATACAGAAACGGTACAGCTCTGCTCATGGCAGGTTCCTTTACTGTTCTTACGAAAGAAGCTCTTGAGAATTTTCTCCTCATTGCAGGACGATTCATAAACATATCGCTTCTTTTCTCGCTTCTTGTGCAGACCTCACGCAGCGAGGAAATCCTCCTGGCACTTGAATGGTTCCGCCTTCCTCCTTCCGCGGCAATGGTCCTGTCCATCGCATCAAGATTCATTCCCGAACTTGCCGCGACGTTTCACCAGATCAGGGAATCTCAGAGCCTGAGGCTGCCTTCTCCTGATGAGGAGGGACAGAGAAGAAGGCCGTTTGCCTCCATACTGCCGAGTCTTGTCTCTGCAGTGGTCTCTGCGCTCAGGTCAATACCGCTTACCGCCGGGGCCATAGATCTACGCGGGTATGGAAGGAAGGAAAAACGCACTCACTATAAAATACTTGAACTTAGAGGAAAAACCTTATTTACACACTTTGCGGTAAGTCTTAGTATTGCGCTTGTCATTTTTATTTTCGGGAGGATTCTCTGATGAGCGGCGATAAGAAAACAACACTCAGGATTGCAACACTTGCAATAGCAATTGCGCTTGTAGCTGTTTTCACAATGGCCATTCGTGTTCCGCTTGGAAGCGGTTATCTTAATCTGTGCGACGTCGCAATCGCATTCTGTGCTTTCACTTTCGGCCCGGTGACTGCAGCCGTTGCAGGAGCACTCGGTCCCGCTTTTGCGGACCTTGCCGGAGGCTATGCCCAGTGGGCGGTGGTGAGTTTCCTTGTTCATGGTATTGAAGGTCTTGTGATGGCACTTATCGTGAAAGGCGGAAAGGGCAGGATGGTATTCAACGTTCTTGCGGGTGTCTGCGGTGTCATCATAGTGACCGGCGGCTATTATCTGCTTTCTGCTCTGTTGCTGGTAGGTTTCGAGGCGGCTATTGCGGATGTGCCGGGTAATCTGGTACAAAGTGTTGTCGGTTCTGTTTTCGGCTTGCCTCTGAGCAAAGCTGTCAGAAAAGCTTATCCGCCAGTAGCATCTTTTGCCTGGTAATTGAGGAATGATTGATGAGTAAAGTGATTCATGATTGTGTTGTTGTTCTTGATTTCGGTGCGCAGTACAGCCAGCTGATCGATTCTTCCCTTCAATGCCTCTGCCGATGAGATAAGGTCCCTTGGCAATGTGAAGGGCATAATCTTCTCAGGCGGTCCTGCTTCCGTCACTCAGGAAGGAAGCCCCAGACCTGATAGCGAAGTGTTCAGGATGGGACTTCCTATATTCGGTATCTGCTACGGCCTTCAGGTGATGAGCAAGATGCTCGGAGGAGAGGTTGAATGCCCTGAACACAAGGAATACGGTATAGCCAATATTGACATAATCGCTGCATCTCCTCTTTTCGAGGGAGTCAGCAGGAATTCACAGGTGTGGATGAGCCACGGAGACAGGGTTGCTTCCATCCCCGAAGGCTTCAGACAGATTGCAAGAACAGACAGCTGCCCCTATACAGCAGTTGAGGACAGAAAGAGGAATTTCTACGGTGTCCAGTTCCATCCGGAAGTCGTTCATTCGCTTGAAGGACAGAAGATGCTTCGCAACTTCGTGATCAATATCTGCCATGCCAATGCCGACTGGAACATGGGCAGCTTCATAAATGAGGCTGTTGAGGAAATAAGAGAGGAAGTCGGAGACAAGAATGTCCTGTGCGGTCTCTCCGGCGGTGTCGATTCATCCGTTGCTGCTCTTCTCATCCACAAGGCAATCGGGGACCAGCTTGTATGTGTCTTCGTAAACAACGGCATGCTGAGAAAGGGAGAAGCTGAAAGCGTCCTTTCCCTTTTCGGACAGCACTTCAACATAAGGCTCCAGTATGCTGATGCAGAGGAAGCCTTCCTTGCCGCCCTGAAGGGGAAAACCGATCCTGAAGACAAGAGAAAGACGATAGGAAAGCTGTTTGTGGACACTTTTTATAGCGAAGCCCGCAAGTGCGGCAATATTTCCTATCTTGCGCAAGGCACTCTCTATCCTGATATCGTGGAAAGCAGAAGTCCCTTCGGCGGTCCTACTGCGACTATAAAGTCACATCACAATGTGGGAGGACTCCCCTCTGATCTCAAGTGGAAGCTGCTTGAACCTCTCAAAGAGCTTTTCAAGGATGAGGTGAGGGTGCTTGGCAGGGAACTCGGTCTTCCTGACGAGCTTGTGAACCGCCATCCGTTCCCCGGTCCCGGTCTCGGTGTGCGATGTATCGGAGAGGTTACAAAGGAACGCCTTGATGCATTGAGGGATATTGATGCGATCTTCATTGACGAGATAAGAAAGGCAGGCCTTTACGGCGAGATATGGCAGGCACTTGCTGATCTTCTTCCTGTGAAGAGTGTGGGTGTGCAGGGTGATGAGAGAACATACAGGGAAGTGTGCACACTGCGTGCCGTCACAAGCCAGGATGCCATGACTGCCGACTGGTACCGTCTGCCTTATGATGTGATGCAGAAGTGCGCCAGCCGCATCTGCAACGAAGTCAGTGCGGTGAACAGAGTACTCTATGACATTACTTCAAAACCGCCGGCGACGATTGAGTGGGAATGATGACATTTTATCGCTGATATAGAAATCGTTGTAATATAATGACTTGTATTATGACGATTTTCTATTTTATGTCAGCTATCACTATTATTTCAGGTTTTCCTGCCAAATTCCTGCCACGGAAAAACCTTTAAAACTGGTATACGTATTATCTGTATTATCTTTACCTCTTATCATTTTGTTTGTAATGAAACAAGATATATTAGTGTGATCCTATTGCTTCTTTTATGAGTTCTTCAAGTTTCTGTGATAGCTCTTCATAGGTTGTCTAAATAATCATTCGGCGGTGACCCCGGCGCGTCCTGCGGCTTCCTGGAGCAGCTGGCATTCACTCTCCTTTTCCTTGGAAGAATCCGTCCACATGCCGAAGGAGGCGGAGCCTGGGATGGATCCCGTCTCAGATCTGCTGTGTTGTTCTCATGCATGCCTTGGAAAGGCATTGGTTCATGGAAGTATAATAGGAAAAACCCCGTCGAAACGGGTTCTGTGCTCCTGCTTGATTTGAGCTATTCGAGATGATCATGTCTGTCGGTATTTCATAGGAGCATCGTCATGATAGCCGATACCACCATCACCAGGGCGAAAAGCAGCAGTGTGATGGGGTATGCGAATCTGCCGGCTCTTACAACCTTCCTCTCTTTGAACAGGAGCAGGTCTCTATGAGGTTCTCTGGAGGACTCTAGTCCGGTATTCCCATGCGGTTCA
Organism: uncultured Spirochaetales bacterium; assembly: GCA_949285145.1. GTDB lineage: Bacteria > Spirochaetota > Spirochaetia > Sphaerochaetales > Sphaerochaetaceae > Bullifex. The sequence continues at coordinate 17,703 of CASDXQ010000050.1, forward strand.
TCTTTGCATTGATCTTCTTGTCGAAGGTCAGTACCCGTTCGCCGTCCCGTTTTGAGACGGCTATGTAGATGCAGTCCACGTAGTCGAGCCTCGATTCACCGTAAAGCTTCAATGCAGCAATGATCGTCTCCTTTTCAGGGACGTCGACGTCCTGAAGAAGCTTTGCGACCGCCGATGACGCCTCCTTTCTTCCGACACCGTAGAACCCTGTGAGGACGTATATGACCTCTGGAATCGATTCGAGCCGGGTGGCTGCCCCTTCAGCGATTGTCCGGCAGGCTTTCTGATACATGGCCTCGTCATCGCGGAGGATGTAGCGGAGGAGATAGTTCGTATCCACGAGTCTCATTTGCTTCTCCTCCCGTATTTCCCGACCACGGCTTCCTCAATCGCCTTTCTTTCCGCATTGAGATCAGGTTTCCCCTTTGCATATCGGCTAAGTATTCCCGCCGCCTTGAGCTGCTTTCCGTCGGTCTTGGGGACCGTGATTATGATCTTGTCGGGCTGTGATGTGTCGATGTACACCTCGTCTCCGACGCTGATGTTCTTCTGTCTCAACACCTCCGACGGGAGCCTGACGCCCTGTGAGTTCCCCCATTTCGAAACGGTCGCCGTGTGCATGTCGCCCCTCCTTCTGATTGGATATACATTTACAATTAAAAGTATATCCGATATTGCCGGATTGTCAACATCGGTTCAGCCGAAGACGACCTGTCCGGACAGCCGGAGCTGGAGCATTGATCCGTCCATATGTCGCAGGAGGCGGAGTCTCGAATGGATCCTGCCATGCCTCTCATGATGATCTGATGATGCGTGATTTCATTGATTTCGCAATCGAATATGTCATGGCTTCAAAGCAGTATGTGTGTGTGTGTGTGGGGGGGGGGAAGGTTCCTTCTCATAGATTGTGTTGATTATCTTGTGGATCTGTATGAGGACATGACTTCATAAAGATCAACAAGACAGGAGATCTGAATCAGCTTATCATGTTCCTGGAATAAAACAGAATTTGCATTTGATATCAATCCAAGAGAGACAGTTTTTATTTATTTAAAATTAATTGCTGTATGACTAACTGTGTTGTAAGCAATTTTCCTGAAAAAATGTTCACATCAGTTTTAAACATGATGGCTTTGAGGTCTGGATATGCTTGCAATTCACAGTATGGACTGGAATGGAAGAAATTATGGCAATCTACGCACATATGTCAGAAAAAAGTGAGATTTGCTGCGAGTATGAATTGAACATCCATGCCTGCGGCTTCCGCCGGATCAGAGTCTCCGCGGATCATGAAAGTATCTATCAGAGAAATGGAGTAACAGATGCCTGCATCAAATATGCTGGGGATGGAAACAATGTTCCATTCTCCGGATACCGTCCAAGTGAGTGCGCACGAGACATCATCTCCTGACGGTGTTGTCACATCAAGATTCGGATAACCGTCGTTGTTGCCATCTTTGTTGTGACTTCTGAACATATCCACCGACCCGTGTACCACCGCTTTGAATGAAGAGGACAGCGACCACAGTCCGGGCTGTGTGTATGAAATGCCGATCTGTGCCGCAATTGTGTCTCCGCCGTGCGGGAAGCCAACGTAAAACAGCTTCAGAGTGTTGCCATCTGCCAGCTGGGTGCTGGTTCTGTGAGGAACGATGAAATCGACTTTGTCTCTTCTGTACAGCAGCGGTGTTGTGTATGCCGCTTCAATTCCGGCTTCAATGTAGCCGTTGCCGGCAAGTGCAGTGTAGTCAACCCCTGCGCTGATACCCCATGCATCCTGTTCAGAATTACTTTCCTGGGGAAGCCTGCCCTGATCAATCACGAACTGGCCGTAGATTTCCAGTCCTTTGAACGGCATGAGTGAGATTTCTCCCCATGCGATGGCATTGAACATTTCTCTGTTGTTCAGATTATGGAAGATGAAGGCAGGGTTCAGGTTTTGTCCTTCAAGCACGCCTGAGCGGTACATCACATTCTCCGAAAGCGAGAAACTGATCCACGATGAAGGCCGGAATGCGATCCTGTGAGCCATAAGCATTTTGAATCTTTCTGATTCATGAAATTCTCCCGACCAGTCGTCATCGAAGAAAGAGAAAAGAACTTCGTATTCGAAAATGTTTTCCGTATACACTTTGAAACGCAGAGCATCATGATACTCAAGACCGTCATCGATGAGAAGATTGCCGATTGCTGCATCTCCCCAGTTCATTCTGTCCCTTCCTATTGTCAATGACCAGTACGATCCTGCAAATGATATCAGCGCCCGTTTCGGCCAGTCGAATTCGAATGTCTCCGGCAAAAGTGGAAAATTGGTGTTGTGAATATCTCTCCAGCTGATGGATCCTGCAGGAATATGACTTGTTTTATCATCTGGCAGAATGCCGGCTCCGATTCCATCAGGGTAATCAGTGTCCGGTTCGTAGTACCATAGCCCATCGTTCCTGCCGTCCCATCGTCCTTTGGTGTATTGTGCGTTGGCTGTCGTGTAGAACCAGCTGAAAGCGCTCATTTCAAGAGTGAGGTCGGCAAAAGGCCTGCGGTATTCGTAGTTCCAGATCCAGTCTGTATCATTGTCATAAGATGTGTTGCTGTGAAGATAGTACTCCGGGTTAACAGACAGTGTTGTTGATAATCCGAATGTACCTTCATCCAGCATCCATACCGGCTTTTCTTCTTCAAGCATGCTTTCGACAGTTTCACGGAAGGAAAGTTCCTTATCTGACAGACCTGTTCTGCTGATACGGGAAAGAATGATTTCTGCTTCTGCAGCCGTCCATGGTCTGGATGTGGATGGTGTTCCGTTTCCTGTAATGGCATAAAGTGCGTCCATTGCGCCGTACAGCGGGGAAGACAAGGGAATCACATATGCATCTGCGGATGCGGCTGCGAGAGTGCAGAATCTCAGCAATATAAGAAGAAAAACGGCAAGTCGTCTCACTTTGCGAACATCCTCACCGGATCGAAAGACAATCCTATCAGCAGTTGCAGATCGAAGAAATCAATTCCTTTTTCAAGTTTGTAGTTCCATGCCTGCAGCACACCGATTCCGGCGTTGAATGTCAGTCCTTCCACCGGTGTGTAACTTGCATTTAGCGTTGCCTCGATTCTGTGTTCTGCATCACTTACAGGCACTGAAAGCGGCAAAGCGGAAACATCTTTCTGGTTGTATGGATTTTCTGCGTCTTCTCCCCGTGCTGCTTTCGTGTAGTCGTAACCCAGCCCATAGCTGCCGTGAATGATGTATGCAATCTGCGTGCTGAGAGTGAATCTGCCTATCTGTCCTGCATCAAGACCAAGCGCAAGTACAATTGCATCAGGTCCGTACTTGTAGCTGGCGTAATCAATTTCTCCGTTTTTCCCGTTGCCGTATCCCCACAGCTGGTAGCCTGTTATGAAATCATAATTTGGATTGTAGCTATGATCAGAATTTGTTTTGTTGTTCAGGTAGACGGCAGGCATTGTGTATGCGGCTTCAAGCCATCCTGTGATGTAAGCTTTGTCGGCAATCCAGCTGGTCTCCCAGTTCATGAGGACTCCCAGTGCCATCGGAATGTATGAACTTTCGCCCGGCAGCTGGATCTGGTCACTCAGCAGCTGTATGTTCAGCCTGTGATGAGGCGCCACTGTCCATCCGAATTCAAGAGCCAGAACATTGTTCGCCTCGTCTCCTCTGCTTCCAATCTGAGTGCTGTCCTCGTAGTTGTTGAAGCCGTGGATGAAGAGGAATGGATTCAGCAGTCTCACATCCAGCGGTGTGTCAACAAGCATCATTGCTCCTTCGACGAGCGAGATGCTCACTTTGTCTGCAATCTTGAAATCGAAGCGGTGCAGCGGAAACACCTGCTGAGGAGACTCAAATGTCTCGTCCTGTCCGCAAAGTACGAGAGCTTCGCCATCGTAATGCATTTTCGAGTACCGCGTCATCGTGTAGGTGTAGTCAAACCATCTTGAGAAAGTATGGAATCTCATATACTGCTGACGGGTAAGATTGTCGCCAAGGACAAGATTTCCTGTGTGCCCGTATCCCTGTTCCTGACGTGTGCTCATGATGGAGAAATTCATCCAGTCGTTTCCGAAAAGGATGCCGGCATCAAGAGTCCCTTCATGAATTGTGGCAGTGATGTCCTCTGCTTTTCCTGTGAGCAGTTTATTGATATTGAAATCAACTTTCTTGTCGTAATAGGAAGTGATCATGGGACTCAGCATGAGCCATCCGACATGACCGTACCCGACATCGGCGAACTTGAAGGAGAAGTCAAGGTTCAGACCCTCCTGCCTGTCCTGCCTTTTGAAGATAAGATCATACTCATCTTCGGGAACTGCTGTCTGTGTGAACATGTCAAGTCCTATCGTCGGCGCGGGGTCAATGCCGAAGAGGTCGTACTCAAGGACAGGATGGTATTCCAGACTTTCGCGAAGGCTGTCGTAGAGAGCCTTTTCCGATGCAGACAGCTGAGTGTACTCAATGCGTGACAATGCATGTGCAAGCTCCGCACCGGTGGCTGGTGTTACAGATGTTGGCGGAAGGACACCTGCTGAGATGCACAGTGCATAGACACTCTGGTATTCAGCGCTCTGGCGTGAGTAGGTTTTCTGCATGTTTGCAGCGGGCAGGCTCAATGCCGTCACCAGAATAAGTATGGCAATAAGCGTATTCTTTTTCAGCTTCATACATCGCCTCCTGCACTAAGTATATGGCACATTGATTCTGTCCGCAATGAAAGCTTCATTCCGCCGGAATGAGGGGAGGAGAAAGATCAAATTGAAAAGGCCGGATGCATGCGGGATGTATCAGTGAGATATCAGAACAATTGTAATACCGTGTTCAAGCAGATATAATTCTGCACAGAGACGGTATATGGCAGTTGAATACAAAGCAGGAGGCAACAGACTGAGCAGAGGAATCAGGAAAGTCCTTTCTTTTCTGATCAGGATTATTGTGGCTTATCTTGTTTTGCTGCTGGTTGCAGGTATTCTGACTCTTTTTGACATAAACGCACCATATGACATTCTGATGCGGATTGCAGATCTGCTGGAGTACGGGCTTCTCATGATCAGTGAGTTTTTATAAAGTATGCCGTCAGAAAACCTGTCAGGCTTGTCCTGCAGAATGAAGGCGGCATAGTCACTTTACATCGTAGATAGCAAAGACTCTGTTGCATGATTCGCAGTAATACGCTTTGGCATTCTTCTCAAGGATGATATGCAGTGGACGGTTCGTGGCCTTCTCCACAGGTCTGAATATGACATTAACGCCGAAAGGCATGCTCCCAGATGATATGACTGTTCCCTTGATCATCTCTTTGCTGCATGCAGGGCATTCCATCATTCGGTACCTCCGATGTCCGACTTCTGGTTCTCTATGTACTTTTTCACGCTTTCCTCTGTGATTGCACCGACACTCCCGTAATAACATCCGCGAGACCATAGGCCGGATCCCCAGAACTTGTGCTTCACCCTTCCTTTTTTAGCGGACACAGAAAATCAAGGGTATAACACCCATTAGGAGGAAAAGATGCCAAAGAGGTATTCAAGGCAATTCCGCAAGATGGTGGCGGAAGTGATCTGTGTCCAAAATGAAGGGACAATCAAGACTGCGGAGGAATTCGGAGTCCCTCTCAAGACAGTGGAGAACTGGGTCACAGCCTACAACAAGGACCTGACCACATCTCAACGGAGCAGCAGCTGGAAGCTGCAAGGAAAACGATAAAGAAGCAGAAGGAGACAATCGAAATACTAAAAAAGCAGTTGCCTTCTTCATGAACGAAAAGACAGGAAATTCAGATTCATAATGCAGAACTCGGATAAATACGACATCAATCTGATGTGCGAATGCCTGCATGTATCGAGATCGGGATTCTAGGGTCATAGCCATGAGGATATCGTACTCAATGTCTTCCAGGCTCTGCTGCGACACACCCGAGGATGCGCTCAGGGAACGTTCCTATCCTGTCGGTGTCATCATCCACTCCGGCAAGGGCTCTCAGTACCGCTCCAGGATCTTCACGAACCTTGCAAGGAAGCGTTCCGTAATCCAGTCCTTCACTTCCATTGGCCATTCCTGCGATGAGAACGCTGCTCAGGAGAGCTTCCATTCCACGCTCAA
>CASDXQ010000051.1 GCA_949285145.1 uncultured Spirochaetales bacterium
AAAAATAGCAATCAGTAAAGGAATACAATTCTTGCGTCTTGATTGTGCAGTAGATAATAAATTTTTGAATGAATATTACGAATCAATGGGGTATAAAATGGTTGGTTGTTGTAAAGAAGGAGCTTATATCGGCAATAAGCGAGAAAAAGAATTACACTGATAAATCCTAATTTATCGAGAATGTTAGGATTTTACAGCAGGATCGACGTTCAATAGCAGAAATAGTTGAGGCAGAATATAATAAACGAATAGGAAAGGTAAGCAAAGCAGAAAGGAAAGCCTGGACAAATTCTCTTCAATACATGTACAAAGTAATAAATACGGAAGAAATCGATGATAATGTCTCTATTTGCATAGAGTATCAGATTCCGCTGAGAAGGAATCGAATTGATTTTATTGTTGCTGGCAGAAACGAAAACGGGGAAGAGAATGTTGTAATCATTGAACTAAAGCAATGGTCGCAGGATAATGTCAGGCCTCTTGCCGATGAAGGAATTGTTTCTGTCAAAATGGGCGGTTACGAGTATTGTGAAAAACACCCGCATCCTTCTTACCAGGCTTGGTCATATGCGATGACGCTGAAAGCTTACAATGAATATATTCAAACCCATAATGTGTTGCTGTTTCCATGTGCTTATATGCATAATTATTCCCCGTATGAGAAAGATAAAATCTTAGATAGCAGCATTATAAAGAAATAAATGAAGCTCCTCTTTTTGTACGCGATAATGGGGAAGAGCGTTTGAGAGAGTTCATTGTCTCAAAAGTTTCCAAAGACGATAAAGTAATTAACAATAAAGGTATCATGGAGCGAATAGATGGAAGCCGTAATATGCCATCAAAATCCCTGCAGGATGCAGTTTTGGACATGCTCAGAAAAAGGGAAGAAAATAATGAGTTCATTTTGATGGAATCTCAGAAGGTTATTTTCGGTGAAATAATGAGTACTGTTTACAAACTACGTAATGGATGCGAGAAAAAAGTTTTTATTGTCAGAGGTGGACTCAGTACAGGTAAAAGCGTTCTTGCTATCCATCTCCTATGCAAAATTTTGAACGACAGTAAAAGTTGTGCATATGTTTCAAAGAACAGTGCTCCCAGAAATGTCTATAAGGCAAAACTCGCAGAAGGCAATTTTAAGAACTCCTGTATAGACAGTCTTTTCATGGGCTCCGGTAGTTTTATATCCAGTGCTCTTGATGAGTTTGATGTTCTTATTGTTGATGAAGCCCATCGCTTGAATAGGAAATCAGGATTTCATAGTTCAAAAGGTGAAAATCAGATAAAGGAAATCATCAATGCGGCAAAGATTTCCGTTTTTTTTATAGATGAAGACCAGATTGTAACGGCAAAGGACATTGGAAACATAAAAGATATCAAGAGCTTCGCAAAAAATTTTGATGCAAAAGTAATTGAACATAAGCTTGAAACTCAGTTCCGTTGTAACGGATCCAACGGGTATCTGGATTTTCTTGATGATCTTCTTGAAATCAGAAAGCCGTATTATACCTTTGATCCTGGTGAGTATGATGTTGTGGTATATGACGATCTTTGCAAGATGTTTGAGGATATCAAAAGAAAGAATCTTATTGATAACAAGGCAAGAATGCTTGCGGGGTACTGCTGGAACTGGATATCACAGAAAGACCATAATGCAGGTCCTGATATAGTAATCGAGGATCAGAATTTCAGTGCATACTGGAATTTCAGTAATACATCTACATGGGCAATTGATGATGATACAGTAGATCAGGTTGGTTGTATTCATACTTCGCAGGGACTTGAGTTCTCGTATGTAGGTGTTATTATCGGAGATGATCTCCGATATGAGAATGGACATGTAATAACGGATCCTTCGAAAAGAACTAGAACTGATGCCTCACTGAAGGGGATGAATGAAAAAGGTCGTGAGGCAGAGAAAAAGAAAGATAAGATAATATGGGATACGTATAAAACTCTTCTTTCCCGGGCAATGAAGGGTTGCTATATATATTGTACTGATAAAGCTCTTGCCGAACATATAAAGCAGAAGCTTGCTTCTACTCAGCGGTTATATGATGACTTTATGGAAGCTTCCGGATATAGCTTTGCTGCGGAGAAGCAATGATGCTCATCTCTCCATTTCCGGACATTTGCTCAGGATGATTTTGATAAGTTTGCCGACGTCGGTGCCAGGATTCTTAGGCAGGTTTTTGTCCCGTATTCTGTTTTTCCGCTTCTTCGTCAAGATTCTACAAAACCGTTTTCTTTGCAGAAATTTTATGAGGTACAATGAATATGTGCTTGATCAGGAGGAGTGAAATGAAAGTTGAACTTCAGAAAATCATTGATGCCCTTTATGAGGTGAATGATGATAATGCACTGTATCTTGATACAGAGGCTGGTGAGACCGTTCTGGTGTATGATGGCGGAGTTTACGGTGGCGGAGAAGGTGTTGAGGACATGACTCCTGATGAAATTGATGAGAGTGAGCGTTTCATCTTTCTACCTTCTTCCTTTGTGCTCAACAACTGGCAGATAATGCAGAATTTCATCTGGAGCCTTGATGATGCAAGACTGCAGGACAGACTCAACGGTGCAATTCACAGAAGCGGGGCTTTCAGAAATTTCAGGAATGTTGTTGATGAAAAAGGTCTTACGAATGAGTGGTACAAATTCCGTGATGCATCATATCGCGATATCGCAACAGAGTGGTGCAAAGAGAACGCTATCGAATGGGTAGAGTGAAAATATAATTCCGGAAATCCTGATTATATTTTAAGTTTTTGCAAAATTCAGGCAAAAATGCTGATTATGATCTGATTTCACGAAGATCTGCGCTCTCTGTCATTTCCTTTTCATTACATGTACATATTGTGTTAAAATATCCATCAGTTTGGCTGGAAGGAGGTGTGTGAATATGAGCGGTGAAAAACTGGATGCAGTCATTGAGGAACAGGAGAGGGTTTTAAGATTCAGCAGCATTGATCTTGATACAATCGCACGTGTGTGTAGCAGGGCTGTTGAAAAGCTGAAGAACATGAAGGCTCCATGCTATATCCGTGCTTCTGTCAACAAGACCGTCGTTTTTGCACAGTGCCTTGAAGGTGCAAGCTGCAACAATGAAGAGTGGGCAAAGAGGAAAGCCGCCTTATGTGAGCGCTACTGGATGAGTTCGCTTCATGCGACGCGCAATCTTGAGAAAAAAGGACAGACGCTTGAGTCTTGCGGAATGAACAGCAGTGAATACGGCCTTTCCGGCGGTTCTTTTCCCCTCCTGCTTGAAAGCGGGATCTGCATAGGAAGCATCACGGTATCAGGATTGAAGGGAGAAGAGGATCACCAGATTGTTGCATCTGCCATTGCCGATGAATTAGGTGTTAAAATCCTGTCTGTCTTTTGATGGAATGATCGGACAATTGCCATGATTATCTTTTCACTGTTGAACGTGAGGACATTGTTTTCCATGTACTGGCCAGAGTCATGGAATTGCAGTGACATCTGTTCTGGCTTGTATGGACGGCGTTGGTTTTTAAAGATGTGCATAGTGACCATGATAAGGCAGAACCCTTTCTGCTGTATCTGATTCCTGGTGTAGGCTGTGGTGTTGCGGATGGCAGAAACGGCAGCCGTGTCATGATCATGACTGCCATCTGTATAGCAAGTTATTCATGCTGTGATCAGCTTCAGTTCTTAATATAGTCAGGTCACTTATTGTATGCCGTTTTCAATCAGTGTGATTCCCTTCGTCTCTCCTGGGGCTATGCTGACAGTTCCTTTACTTGTGTCATCGGCATAGATTGTCACTTCCACCGCAGCTTTGCTTTCCGTTTCAAAAAGGACAGGAATATGTTTTGTGTCACCATCGGAGAGTGTATTGTAGGTATTGGAATCATAGTGGAATGTAGAGTATCTTGGTTGTTCAGTTTTTGTTTCCCCTTTAAAAGAGAATTCACCATATACATTATTGAATGTTTTCCCGCTTTCAGCTGTGACATCAATCCATGCCATGTTCGGATTCAGATATATATGATCCGTTCCATCCATTTTCAGGTTTTCAAAAACATGATCATATCCGCGGAAATAGGAGCCTTCAGCCTGGATTCTCAGCTTATGTGCTGTCAGCGGATACTGGAAGGCTGTGATCAGTATCGTTCCGGTTTTGTTAGCACCTATCTGGTTCTTTGTTGGATAAGATGTTCCTTCGACAGATATCGGATACAGCTGGTCTTCAATACCGACGATGTCCCCGTCAAGATCAACAAAAGTTAGAGTCACGGAACCTTTGCTGTTATTGGTTGCCTTAAGCTTTTCCGCATGACCGTATTCATCAAAGTTGCATGATGAGATTAAAATGGCACTTAGCATCAGAAGCACAGAAAGAACTGCAGCTTTCTTTTTCATTTTCACATCTCTCTTTAACGATTGTATCATGATTTCCATCTTGCAGTACAAGGTTTTTATTTTTTTCTGGAGGTTGAAATATTTTCTTTGATAAAGGAATATTCTCATCAGAAAGGATACGGTTTTGATTTATATCTCAGGACTTGATTTCACACGTGACATAACGCAGTTTTCCCATCTCCAGAACAGAGGTGATGAACTGCTGTATTCAGCCTCCAGGAAGCTGATGAAAGTCCTGCGCTTTCCATTCGTGCTAATTGTCACCTGTGACAGGGCTGAAATAATAGGGATTAAAAAAGCATCATCAGAGAGTCTGGAGAGAGCTTTGTCTCTCAACCCTGCGGCAGTGGCAAAGTGCCGTTACCATATTGAAGGAGAGGAGGCGGAGCTTCATCTTTTCCATCTGGCAGCTGGAATCATCTCTCCTCTTTTCGGAGAAGATACCGTGCAGGGCCAGATAACTCTTGCAGCAGAGACTGCGCGTCTTTCAGGATCTTCCTGCCCGTCACTGAACAAGCTCTGCAATGCCGCAGTGGCATTTGGAAAAGAAATGCACTCGAAATACCGCATGAGAGTCTTTGACAGAAGCATTGCAGATGCGGTTGCTGCCAGAGTGAGCAATGATAAGAATATTCTCATAACAGGAAGCGGGGAAAGTGCCAGGGTTGTTGCTGCGCGGCTTCTGGAAGACGGGCATGTCATACATATCGCACTGCGTGATGAAAGCAAGACTTTTCTTATCCTGCCCGGCACGTCAGCCGTATCGTATGATGACAGGATGAAGGAGGCAGAATGGGCTGATGCCGTCATTTCCGCATCCTCCGGCTTGTACTATACATTTACTGAAACTGAATGCGGGAAGATTGCCCCGAAGAAAATGTACGACCTTGCTTTTCCTTATGATCTTCCGTCTTGTCCAAATGTTGTCCGCATCAGTGATCTGGGCGTTGAGGAGAAAGAGAAGGCGAGTGTTATCTCTCTTGTAAAGGCCGAGGCTGTGAAAGCTCATGCTGAATACGTCAGCTGGCAGGTGCGATCAGAAGAAAGAGACGCGCTTGAAGAAAGGGCCGAGGAAGTTGCCATTGAGAGCATGAGGCGGCTTTCTTCTCATATTGCTTCTCTGAGCCTTTCCCCTGAGGAAGAGAAGAATCTCCGTCTCTCCGTAATTGACTGTGTGAATAAGGCTTATATCACAAAGCATTATGAGAAAAGCGGCAGATGATGCATTGTCATCTTTGTCTGTGTGCAGCAGAGATGGAACGAGCACTATTCCGGGAGCTTGTCAGACTCTCAGAACAGCTTTTCTGAGAATTCTGTTGATTCTTGTCTGATAGCCTTTATCTTCCGCTTTCAATCTGGTCATTGGCTGTTCTGTTTCCGAACAGACAGAGAACAGCTTCATCTTTTGCCATATTGAAGAAAATCTCTGTCTTCTGTGAATTAAGCATTCCCTGCTATATACAAAATTTCCCCACGATTTGTGCCGGAATGCTCTGATGACTTCCTGTATGCGAAAAGTGTAGAATCCGGTACATGAGAATTCTTGTGATAAACCCGGGATCGACTTCCACCAAAGTCAGTGTTTTCGATGATGATAAAGAAGTTTTCACGGAAAGTGTTTTTCATGATGCGCCGGAACTTCTGAAATATAAAACGACAAACGATCAGCTTCCTTTCAGAAAGAAGGTCGTGCTGGATCTTCTTGAAAAGCATTCTGTGGATATTTCCACTGTCGATGCTTTTGCCGGGCGCGGCGGGTGTGCATATTCGCAGAAGGAAGGAGTCATGAAGATAGACAGACGGCTTTTTGAAGACACCCGTGATGATAAAGGGGGCTCTGATCATCCTGCGAAACTCGGTGTGATGATGGCTTATGAATTCTCTCTTGAATATTCAAAACCTGCATATACACTGAATCCGACCAATGTGGATGAGTTCTCGCCCCTTGCAAGAATCACGGGGCTTAAAGGCGTGTACAGACGCGCACAGTCCCATGTGCTGAATCAGAAGGGAATAGCAAGACTTCATGCAGCTTCTCTGGGCAGAAAGTATGAAGACTGCTCATTCATTGTCTGCCATATAGACGGAGGCATCACGGTGGCGGCACATAAGAACGGGCGGATGAGTGACGGCACGGAAGGTGCCGGAGGAGACGGTCCGTTTACGCCGACGCGGCTCGGCTCGGTGCCTGTGATGGAAACTGCAAAGTATCTTGAAAGCCATACTCCTGCCGAGCTTGAGGCGATGTGCTCCCGCTCCGGCGGCTTTGTGAGCCATTTCGGCACTTCCAATTCGGATACCGTGCACCGCATGAAGGAAGAAGGTGATGAGCATGCGTCACTTGTGTGGGATGCGATGATCTACCAGATATGCAAGTCCATAGGAGCAATGGCCTGTGTTCTGGAAGGCAGGGTTGATGCCATACTTCTCACAGGCGGACTTGTACGCTTTGATGATATAGTGGAGGGCATACGGCGCCGCTGTTCCTGGATCGCTCCTGTTTCTGTCTATAAGGGGGAAGTCGAACAGGAAGAGCTCGGCGGTGAGGTGCTGAAGGTGATGAGAGGAGAAGCTGAGGCATCAGTGTATACCGGAAAGCCGGTATTCCTGACTGCTTACAAAGTTCTTGCGTTTTTGACAAATGCCTTGAAAGTTTTTCAGAATTTCAGTAATAATACTGTACAGGTATCGGAGCAACATTTTTATTAACTAACTGTTCAAATCTTCTTTACTATACTGCTCCGATACCTTTTTTGTATCTTCCCGGCTTTTCTCACTTTTTCTTTAAATCTTTCCCTTTTCTGGTAAAATGATGTATATGATCACAGTCAAGGATATAGCAAATCTTGCGGGAGTCAGTCCCGCTACGGTATCGAATGTTCTCAACGGAAGAGCCAATGTGGGGCAGGAGACAAAGGAGAAGGTGCTCTCCATATGCCGTGACAATGGATATAATCCGAACGTGTATGCAAGAAATCTCAAGACAAAGAATCCCCGTACATTGCTTTTCACGTTCAGTGATTTTGACAGGAAATTCTACCTTGATGTGATTCACGGCATTCATGATTACGTGGATGCTCACGACTATGATCTGCTTATATGCACCGGAAAGTTCTGTGAGAAATATATGGATCCGCACATCACGAGCGGATGCATCGCACTGGATGGAAAACTGGAAAGCGATGTACTCATCCGCAGGGCCGGCAGGAATTATCCCGTTGTAGTGCTGGACAGGCTTCTTGACCATCCGTATATAAAAAGCATCCTCGTCAATAACTATAAGCCGATGTATGAGCTCACTTCAAAGCTCGCAGGCCGCGGTTACAGACGTTTTGCGTTTCTCGGAGGAATAGAGAACACTGCTGACAACAAAGAACGTTATCAGGCTTTTCAGGATGCTCTTGCGGACAGCGGCATCAATTTCGCACGTGACAGATATATTTCGGGGGACTGGCATGAGGAAAGCGGCAGACGCGCTGCCCAGATACTGATGCTCACGAATCCTTGCCCGGAGGTTCTTGTGTGTGCGAACGACAATATGGCGGTGGGCGCGATCGAAGTTTTCCGTGACAACGGACTTGTCATCGGACAGGATATCCTGGTCACAGGTTTTGACAACAATGATGTGGCTTCCTACAATTCCATCACCACCATTGATATTCCTGACTATGAGAGAGGATATCTTGCAGCACAGGCTCTTGTGGGAAACATTGAGGGGGAAATGGATGCGAGCGTATTCCGCATCAGCGCGAAGATCATAGAACGGCAGAGCGCGAAGTTTTCAGACTGATTTGTAAAATAATGTTATATTTACATAAAAATTATCAGATTATTTATATAAATTAAAGTAAATTTTCTTTGAAATTCAGGTAAACCTTGATTATTTCAGATTTTTCTTGACATCTGGAATTTTCAGCCTCTAGAGTTTTGTTAAACGATTTATAAAACAAAAAGGAGACAAATCTATGAGGAAATTCGTCGTTTTATTAATGTGTCTTATCCTTCCTTTCTCTCTCTTCGCACAAGGGGTCGCCGAGTCCGGCGCTGCCGATGCTGAGGGGAAAGTCATTATCTTCCAGTCAAAAGTAGAGATTACGGAGGCTCTGGAGAGGGCTGCTGAGGATTTCACAGCTGAGACAGGCATTGAAGTCGAGATCTGGGAAACAACAGGAGATGATTACCGTGCACAGCTTTCTCTCCGTCTGGCAGGAGATGAAGTTCCGACAATCTTCACCGTTGCGGCAGGTTCGGAAGCAGAGATGTTCGCTCCTTACATCGCACCTATAGAGGACAGCGAAGTTAATCAGTATATCTCTTCCTCTCTCGCCCTCATGGTTAACGGAAAGAGTTCCGGTGTCCCGTACAGCGTTGAAGGCTACGGTCTTGTCATAAATACGGACATGGTCAGCGAAGCCGATCTTGAGAATGATGAGACCTTCCTGGCAGCACTTGACCGTCTTGCTTCAGAGGGTGTCAATCCATTCGGACTCAGCCAGGAGTCATACTTCCTTATCGGACATCTTCTCAATGCTCCGTTTGCGATAATGGATGATCCTGAAGGATTCCTTGCGGACTTTGAAGCCTGTAACGTACATCTTGCCGATCAGGAAGAGTTCCAGGCTTTCGCAGTTCTCATGGACAAGATCAAGGAAGTGGCAGTCAATCCGCTTGAAGTCAACTACGACAGGGAATGCGGAGATTTCGCAACAGGAAAAACCGCAATGATCCACCAGGGCAACTGGTGCTACAGCATGTTCTCTTCTTATGACAGCGATGTTGATATGGCCCTTGTGGGAGTACCTCTGCTCGGCAATGACAGGCTTTCCGTTTCCGTTCCTTATTACTGGGTTGTCAACTCACAGGTATCGGAAGCGGACAGACAGGCAAGCATCCGTTTCCTTGACTGGCTGCATACCTCACAGACCGGTATGGATTATATTCTCAATGAGTTCCTCTTCGTTCCGGCCGTGTCCAATATCGCGACAGACAGCCTTGATCCGCTCAGCGCCGATGTGGCTGAGGCGGCAGGCAGCGGCGAGACTCTCATATGGACAACAAACCTCTGGCCGATGAACATTGTCGACACGGACTTTGCTCCGCTTGCACAGGAATTCTTCACAACTGATATGACAGGTGCCGAATTCGTCGAGAGAATCGAGGATGCATATCTTGCACGTCTTTGACAGATGATATCTTTCAGGGTCTGCCTCCCGGCAGGCCCTGCCTTGAAAAGGAGGAGAAGTATGGTAACCAACAGAAAGAATGAAAGACTTATCTATCTTGTATTCACTCTGCCTGCGACCTTTGCATTCTTTCTGGTGGTCATCGTGCCTTTCGTGATAGGAATCGGCTATTCTTTCGTGGACTGGGACGGCATCGCGCTCAATCCGATGACCAAGTGCAGTGCATACACTCGCTTTTACTCTCATGGCAGTTGTCACGATCAATGTGACCGGTCTGGCGCTTGCGCTTCTGGTCACTGCAAAGCTTAAGGGAAGCAATGTGGCAAGAACGATGTTCTTCATGCCGAATCTTATCGGAGGTCTTATACTTGGCTACATCTGGAAGTTCATCCTTTCCGATACTTTCCGCTCAATCGGGGAGATTACAGGATGGACAGGAATCTTCTTCAACTGGCTGCTTGATCCTCATTTTGCGCTTTTCTCCCTTGTTGTTGTCATGACCTGGCAGATGGCAGGTTATGTCATGATAATCTACATAACCGGGCTGCAGAGCGTCCCTGATGATCTGATCGAAGCCGCGAAGATAGACGGAGCAGGTGCCTTCACCCGTTTTTTCAGGATAACGTTTCCTCTCATCATGCCTGCAGTGACAGTATGCGTTTTTTATACCCTGTCTAACTGCTTCAAGATTTACGATATAAACCTGGCTCTGACAGGAGGCGGTCCTGCCAATGCGACGGAGCTTTTCGCGATGAATATCTACAATGAGATCTTCAGTTACAACAGATACGGTTATGGACAGGCAAAGGCAATCATATTCTTCTTCCTTGTTGCCATTGTCACTCTCACACAGGTTGCTATTACGAAGAGAAAGGAGGTGCAGTTATGAAAGCCGGAAGAAAAGTTCTTTCCACAGCTGCGTCCGCTCTGATGATACTTCTTGGCCTGTGTTTTCTCATTCCCCTTTACATCATGGTCATCAACAGTTTCAAGAACAGGGCGGAGCTTTATATGAGTCCTGTCGCATTCCCATCTGTGCTGAGGATAGAGAACTATGCCGAGGCGATAGAGAGAATGAACTTCCTGACAAGCTTCATGAATTCGCTCCTTGTCACTGTTGTCTCCGTTTTCTTCATCGTAATTTTCTCTTCCATGTGTGCATGGATGCTTGCACGCACCGATGACAGGAAAAGCCGGTTCCTTTATTTTGCCTTCGTGGCGACAATGCTCATTCCTTTCCACACTCTCATGATGCCTCTTGTGCAGATGATGAAGTGGTCAAGGGAATACCTTGGCATTCCTGTTCTCAATACCCGTTACGGCATTGTCTTCATGTATATCGGTTTCGGCATGTCTCTTGCGGTCTTCCTTTTTCACGGTTTTGTGAAGAGCATTCCCGTTTCACTTGAGGAGGCGGCCACGCTTGACGGATGCAGCCGGTTTGGCGTGTTTTTCCGCATTTCATTTCCGATAATGAAACCAACGGTAATGACTGTGATCATTCTTGACATCATCTGGATATGGAATGATTATCTGCTTCCATCCCTTGTGCTCAACGGAAAGGATCTGAGGACGATTCCTCTTTCCACAAGCAGTTTCTTCGGGGTTTTCACAATACAGTGGAATGAGGCCATGGCCGGCCTCACGCTGACGATCATCCCCGTTGTCATTTTCTATTTCTGTGCCCAGAAATACATCATAAAGGGCGTTGTAGCCGGAGCAGTGAAATGAGAAACAGAAAAATAGTGAGAAAATATGATCACGTGAACAGACACGATCTCGAACAGGGTGAGTCTGTTTTCCATACTGCAAACGGATATATAGGGATCAGAGGGGCTTTTGAGGAGGGATATTGCTGTGATGTGAGGTCAGTCAGGGGCTGTTACATAAACGGAGTGTATGACATAACTTCAATGAGTCAGGCGGAACCGCTTTACGGACTTGTCGACAGAAAACAGACAATAGTCAATCTTGCAGAGGTGCAGGATATAAGGATATGGGCGGATGGAGAACTTGTGACAGTGCGCGGTGCGTATGAACGGAGTGCGGATCTTGATTGCGGCACTGTATCCAGAGCTTTCACCTTTTTTCTCAAGGACGGGAGTTCTGTTTCTCTTGTCTATGAAAGATTCTGCTCATTTGTCCTTCCAGGTATTTTCGCCTTACGCTGCCGGGTCACAGGCAGCAGCCGTCATGATTTCACAGTCGTGACCAGACATCACAGCAAGGTCTCCAATTTTCATGATTCATCCGACCCCCGTCTTGCTTCTGAAGCCGGAGATTTCCTTTCCATCGTGGAGACAGTTATAAAGACTGGCTCCATTTCTCTTGTGAAAGTGAGGACAAACACATCCGGCATTGAAGTCTCAAGTGCCGTGCATGACAGTATATCTTCTGCTGCCATGAGTCTTTTCGTGAATGATGATGTCGCAGAGAGAAAATTCAGCATATCAAATGAAAAAGGCTTTACTTTCACACGTCTGGTCTCGTTTGCCGATTCTGTACGCTGCCGCGATACGGATCAGGCCGCACTTGATGAGCTGCAGAGTGCACTCAGTCTCGCTTACGACGGCCTTGCTGAAAAGCAGAAAAATTATATGTCTGATTTCTGGCACAGAACCGGATTCTTCCTTGAGGGTGATGACCGGCTTGAGAGCGCCATCAACTACAATCTCTTTTCCCTGCTGCAGTCTGCAGGCCGGGATGGTTTCTGCCATCTTGCGGCAAAGGGCTTGTCCGGAGAAGGCTATGAAGGTCATTATTTCTGGGATACCGAGATGTATGTCCAGCCGATCTTCTCTCTGATCATGCCCTCTCTTTCGCGCAATCTGCTCACTTACCGCTACCGGATGCTGGACAAGGCAAGGGCGAACGCGCGTATTCTCGGACATGAGTCGGGAGCTCTTTATCCCTGGCGTACGATAAACGGAGAAGAGTGCAGCGGCTACTTTCCGTCCGGTACTGCACAGTATCATATCAACGGGGCTGTGGCACATGCCGTGATCGAATACTATGAGATGAGCGGTGATGAGGACTTCATGATCAGCATGGGCCTTGAAGTGCTTTATGAAATCTGCCTGCTCTGGCTCGATACCGGAGTGTATACACCACGGGGTTTCGAGATCCACGATGTGACGGGACCTGATGAATACACCTGCATAGTGAACAATAACTTCTATACAAACTGCTGTGCCAGATATGATTTCGAGAAAACCGCAGCTTTGATGAAAGACTTCACTGGCAGGGGGAAACACCTGCCCTTCAATTACAGTGATGAGATGCTGGATGAGTTTGCAAAAGCAGCCGGACAGATATATCTTCCTCATGACGAAGAGAAGGATGTCGATGCCCAGGATGATTCTTTTCTGTACAAGAAAAGGCTGGATCTTTCAGGTGTTCCGCATGACAAGAGGCCGATGCTGCTGCATTACCATCCTCTTTACCTGTACCGCCGGCAGGTATGCAAGCAGGCCGATACTGTTCTTGCTCATCTCCTGTATCCGCAATATACGACAAGGAAAAGGATGCTGAATTCAATACGTTATTACGAGAGTGTCACAACTCATGATTCGTCGCTCTCGAAGTGCATATTCGCCCTTCAGTCTTTTGCTCTCGGGCTTGTCGATGAAGGCCTTTCTTATTTCGGATCCTCAAGCGAGATTGATCTTGAAGACAGTCACGGCAATACGAGAGACGGAATACACACGGCGAATATGGGTGGAAGCTACCTGACAATATTCAAGGGGCTGGGCGGTTTCTGCATACAGGATGGACTTCCTTCATTTGCCCCGATACTGCCTGAGCAGTGGAAGGCGTATGGTTTCAATGTGAATTTCCGCGGAAACATCATCACTGTGAGTGTAAATGAGAAGGGTGCATCATTTACATCCGAAAAACCTTGTGAGATTCTGGTTCATGGTAAAAAATGCACTGCTGGTCCTGTTGCCTGAAAGTCTCCGGCATGCAATCACGGCATGCCGGATCTGATCATTTTTTCCAAACTCCGTCATAGTGCGGCAGCGTGAATTTGACTGAAGTTATTTTGCCGCCGAGCACGGCTTCCCTTTCTTCCCTGTTGCGGTATGTGACCCAGCGGAATTCATTTTCGTAATCCTTCTGTTTCGTATGAACGGCTTCCTTTTTTATCCATACATTCAGATCGGTACATTTTTCATCCCATATGGGCAGCATGTCATTTATGCTTTTCATCTCATCCTCTGCAAGATATTCAAGCACTGCTATTGCATGACGCAGCCTGTCTTCTTCATATATTTCTGCCAGATGTCTGTATTCAGCATGCACTTCATCCCATGAGTTTATTCTCCCGTCCTCAATATCTGAAAGAAGCTTTTCAAGACGTGCTGAGCTTACAAGCTGTCCCCCGATATTCTCAAACGGTTCAATTTCACTGCTGTGGAATTTTGCAAGCACATCCTGCGCTGAAAGATCATGGTCATTTGCCCATTTCGAAACAGTCTTCATTCCATAGAAGAGCAGCATGTCGTGGTAGGCTGCATAAGCCTTGACCGGCTTGAGAATACGCACGGGGAATGGGGAGTGCTCGATTTTATCTGTGACAACCTCAAAGCGCAGTTTTTCCCCTTTTTTCAGAAGGCTTCTGCCGTACTGCCGGCAGTATTCGTCGCTGTTCTCTTCTTCAAGAGCGCTTCTGCCTGTCCACAGCTCCATAAGCCTGACGGCTGCAAGGATTTCATTCACCGTATCAGGTGCGAGAAAATCTGTTTCAACCGATACCGGTTTTTCGATCCTTCTGTCGCGGCTTGAGAATTTCCAGCTGTTTCTCGCAAGAGCATACATGTTGTACATCCACCAGTATGCCGGCATCACTTCCCGTCTCCCTTTCTGTGCATTGTCCGTTACCATGGAAAAAGGAAGTGGAACGCAGAGTTCAGCGGGGTAATTGCCTTTTGTGATGAGACAGAACGATGCAAAGCAGCTGTCATGTTTCAGCGTTGTGGAAAGAGCCGGCCAGAAGCCTCTGCCGGCACATAGCTCGCCGTCGTTGCCCCTTGAGTTGTGGTTTGAGCCCACAGTCGCGCCTGCCGCCATGTTGCTCTGCCCTTTGACCAGCGATGCGATGAGGAATGAGTTGTTGTGATGTTCTTCATGGAAGGGGAAGATAAGATTATTCAGGACTTCGCAACAGCTTACAGTGCTGTTATCGCCGAGATAGGAATGAATAAGACGTGCTCCGTATTTCAGATTGCTGTGGCTTGCCATGACAAAGCGTATGGCCTTGCATCCGTAGAACACTCTGCATCCTCTTCCGATTATTCCGTTTACCAGCTCGATTCCCTCTCCGAGCTGTACAGGTTCTTCCTCACTAGAGTCAACTGTCAGGTTCTTCAGTTTGTTGCAGCCTTTGACATATGCAGCCGGACCGAAGTTGACGTCCTTTATGATGTGACAGCTTTTTATCACACAGTGCTGTCCCACGATACCGTAAACACCGCGTCTGAAGGGAACAGTGTTTTCGGTGAATGTCGTCAGCCTTTTCATGAGGGGCTTTCTGTCCCTGTATTTTGCCCATATGTACGCATCTGCCGTGTTCATGCCGACAAATGGGAGAATCTCGCGTCCCCCGGCTTCGTTCATCACACTGATGCTGACGCGGAGATCCTCACTTTCTCCTTCCTTGATGACACCGACGCCGAACTTTGCGTGATTCGTTGTCTGCAGTTCTCCGACCCTGTATATTATGGATTCTTTTCCTATTATGTAATGACTTATATAGTGACAGTGATGGACAGCGCAGTCTGACAGTATGTCGCTGCTTATAACTGTGGAATCAGTGATGCCGATCGGCATGTAGAAATCGTGGAAGGCCAGCATCCTGTCTTCAAACGGGCCCAGACGGCACAGTCCGTAAAATGTGTTCCTTTTTACAAGCGAAGGGTCAAACGGATCCTTTACGAAGATATCGTCCCAGGATGAGGCTTCGTTGCCGTTAGCCTTCAGTTTGTCTATTTCATCCTCTGTGAGTTTCCTGTACCCGTCCATCGGGACCTGGCGGAAACGGAAAAGGAATTCATCTTCTTCTTTGTGCAGGAATTCCGTGCTCACGAATGATGAACCGAATCCTTTCTTATCAACAATGCTTACGCGGTTTAGTGCAATGAAAGGCTTTTGTGTCTTATAATTTCCACCATGATCATCAATACAGGCGGAAGAACTGATACTGTCCAGTACTACACACCCTGGCTTCTAGAGAGATTCAGGCAGGGCTTTGTGTACACGCGAAACCCTCTCTTCCCGTCTAAAATAATAAGGTATGAACTTGATCCGTCTGTTGTGGACTGCGTTGTCTTCTGCTCAAAGAACTACCGTCCGATCCTGCCGTATCTGAGAGAGATCACAGACAGATTCAATACTTATTTCTTCTATACCATCACTGCATACGGGAAGGATATAGAACCGAATGTGCCGCTGGTAGATGAAAGCATCCAAACACTTGCTGCCTTGTCTCTTGCAGTCGGCAGACAAAGGGTCGCATGGCGCTATGATCCGGTTTTGCTGAGTGGAAAATACACTGTGGAAAGACATCTGGAAACATTCAGGTATATGGCCGGGAAGCTTGCCCCTCATATCGACAGGTGCATTTTCAGTTTCGTGGAGATGTACAGGAAGCTTGAATACAATTTCCCATCCCTGATTCCTCTTTCTCCGGCTGAGATGGATATGCTTGCCTGCGGGCTTGGAAGAATCACTGCTGAAAACGGAATTTATATACAGACCTGCGGCACTGATGCCGATTATTCCCGCTACGGGATCCACAGGTCCGGCTGCATGACACTTGAAATCCTGGGCAGAGCGAACAATGCGGACTTCCGCCATCTCAGGCACAGGGGAATGAGAAAAGGCTGTCACTGCATTGCCTCACGTGACATAGGTGCCTATGATTCATGCCCGAACGGATGCAGATACTGCTATGCGAACACAGATTTCAGAAAGGCGGAGGAGAATTACAGGAAACATGATCCGTCTTCTCCTCTGCTCATCGGGTGCGTGAGCGATGGCGATGAGATAATCCGGGGTGTGCAGAAGTCTTTTCTCAAGGATGACGACGGTGCTGCCTCTGTTCTGAAGATTGTCCGTGAACGAAAACATGAATTTGAATAATTTTTTTGTTAACACTAAATTAATTCTTGTCTTTTTAGACACTCAGGGTGTATTATGTCAGCATGCCCAAGAAAATAGATCACGAAGAACGAAAGGTCAAAATACTCAAAACAGCTCTGGATGTCTTTGCAAAGGAAGGCTACAGGGACAGCAATCTGTCACTGATTGCAGAGCAGTGCGGACTTTCCCGTCCCACGCTTTACCAGTATTTCAAGGACAAGGACGAGATCTATTATTATGCTGTAAAGCTGGTCACCGGACGGATGTTCCTGCGTTACGGGCAGATGGCCTGGGATGAGAAGCTCGGCGGCTGTGTCGACCGTATCGAGGCTATCTGCAATGATATTATCGACGTTGCGCTCAACAATGAGGCGGCACTCCAGTCTCTTATGGATGTCATGCTGCAGAGCAAGAGGGATCATGTGGACTTCTCGACCATAATCATGAAAAGGACCGTCAAGCTCACGATTCTTTTCAAACGGTTGCTCAATGCCGGAATAAAGGCGGGGGAAATCATACAGTGTGACATAAACAAGGTATCAAACCATATTTTCACGCTGCTTGAGGCGTTCTGCTTCCAGATAGCTTTTCTTGGCAATTTCTCTGCAGATGAGTCAAAGGACTTTGTTGCCACATACCTTGGCGCTTCCTTTCACGTAATTTTCTTCTTGCCGTTTTCTTTGCCGCTTGTTAACTTAGGACTTGTGAGCAGCCTGTCCGTCATGGAGGGCATAATATGGATTTCAATAAATTTACGGTTAAACTGCAGGAAGCTGTGGAAACAGCCAACCAGTATGCAGGAGAACAGAATCACAGTCAGCTTGAGATAGCTCATATCCTCGTTGCACTGCTTGCGCAGAAGGAGGGCATAGTAAGGCCGCTTATCGACAAGATAGGAGTTTCTTCTTCCACGCTTGAAGCCGAAATGAGGAAGATTGTGGATTCTCTTCCAAAGGCATATGGTCCTGTTCAGCGCAGTCTTTCCCAGAATGCGTATGATGCATTCAACAAGGCGGACAAGATCCGCATGGATTTCAAGGATGAATATACTTCGGCCGAGCATTTCCTTCTTGCCGTGATGGAAGTGGACTGTCCTGAAAGAGAGGTTTTCATTCATCTCGGAATTTCCAAAGAAGCTATTATGAAGGCTTTGAAGGAAGTCCGCGGAAGCGAGAGGATCACAAATCAGGATCCCGAGCAGAGCTTCCAGACACTCAAGAAGTACTGCAAGGATCTGACCTCCCTTGCAAGGGAAGGAAAGATGGATCCTGTTATCGGACGTGATGAGGAAATAAGGCGTGTGATGCAGGTCCTGTGCAGAAAGACGAAGAACAACCCTGTTCTTATCGGTGAACCCGGTGTCGGCAAGACTGCAATTGTGGAAGG
Organism: uncultured Spirochaetales bacterium; assembly: GCA_949285145.1. Taxonomy (GTDB): domain Bacteria; phylum Spirochaetota; class Spirochaetia; order Sphaerochaetales; family Sphaerochaetaceae; genus Bullifex. Next base: position 18,093 of record CASDXQ010000051.1, read on the forward strand.
CCTTGCCCAGCGTATCGCAAAAGGCGATGTGCCTGAGTCCCTGAAGACAAAGCGCCTTCTCAGCCTCGATATGGGCTCTCTTGTCGCCGGTGCCAAGTTCCGCGGCGAGTTTGAGGAACGTCTCAAGGGTGTGATCAATGAAGTTGCAAAGAGTGATGGTGAAGTCATTCTCTTCATTGATGAGCTTCATACGATCGTAGGTGCCGGTGCGGCGGAAGGCAGCACCGATGCGTCCAACCTGATCAAGCCGGCTCTTGCCCGCGGCGAGCTTCATGCCATCGGTGCAACAACCCTTGATGAATACAGGAAGTATATTGAGAGCGATAAGGCACTTGAACGCCGGTTTCAGCCTGTATATACGAAGGAACCTACTGTTGAGGATACGATTGCGATCCTTCGTGGTCTTCAGCCGAGGTATGAGGTGCATCATGGTGTCAGGATCAAGGATGAGGCGCTTGTTGCAGCCGTAACGCTGTCTGACAGGTACATCACGAACCGCTATCTCCCTGACAAGGCCATCGATCTTGTGGACGAGGCTGCAAGCCAGCTGAAGATGGAGATTGAATCCCAGCCGGTGGAGCTTGACAAGATTGACAGGAAAATGCTGCAGCTTTCCGTTGAGAAGAGCGCTCTTTCCCGTGAGACTGATGAAGCCAGCAGGGAACGCCTTGAGAAAATCGAGGCTGAGCTTGCAGAGCTCAAGAGCAAGCACGATGCGATGCATCTGCAGTGGACCAACGAGAAGAATGCCATCACAGGCGTGAAGGAGCTGAAAAGCGAGATAGAGAAGCTGTCAAATGAACAGCAGATGTGCGAAAGGGAAGGGAATCTCAACAGGGCAGCCGAGATCAAGTATGCCTTGATTCCTGCAAAGCAGAAAGAGATCAAGGCAAAGGAAGATGCCCTTAAGGAGATTCAGAAGGAAGATCACCGTCTGCTGCGTGAAGAGGTCACGGAAGATGATATCGCGCGCATAGTCTCTTCCTGGACAGGCGTGCCTGTTGCCAAGATGCTTTCTTCCGAAATGGACAAGTACCTGCATCTTGAGGACACGCTTTCAAAGGAAGTCATCGGACAGGATACGGCAATCAGTGCTGTCTCAAATGCGATCAGACGTAACAAGACCGGTATTGCAGATGAGCACAGACCGCTCGGCTCCTTCCTGTTCGCAGGTCCTACGGGAGTAGGTAAGACTCTGCTTGCAAAGAAGCTTGCCTCATTCCTGTTTGATGATGAGAAGGCTCTTACCAGAATCGATATGTCCGAGTACATGGAGAAGCACTCTGTATCGAGACTTATCGGAGCACCCCCGGGATACGTCGGTTACGATCAGGGCGGCCAGTTGACCGAAGTCGTCAGGAGAAGACCGTATTCTGTAATTCTCTTTGATGAGATCGAGAAGGCCCATCCCGATGTTTTCAATGTTCTTCTTCAGGTGCTTGATGACGGCCGTCTGACAGACGGGCAGGGGCGTGTTGTGGATTTCACGAACACCATCATCATCATGACGAGCAACCTGGGCTCTCAGGAGATACTCGCAAGCGGAGGAAATGTTGACAAGGAGAAGATCCTCTCAATCATTGAAGCCAGCTTCAAGCCTGAGTTCATCAACAGAATCGATGAGATCATTGTATTCAATCCGCTCGGCAAGGCCCAGATCGAGAAGATTGTCACTCTTCAGCTCGAGACGCTCAGAGAACGTCTTGAGAAGAGAGGTTATAACCTTACCTGGGATGACAGTGTGGCTGCGTTCATCGGCCGTGTGGGCTTCGATCCCACATTCGGTGCACGTCCTATCAGAAGGGCGATACAGAATGAGATCGAGAACCCGCTTGCCAAGGCGATGCTTTCAGGTACTCTCACAACCGAAAAGGATGTTCACATAAGCATGGATGGTGACAATGTTGTCGTAAGCCAGAAATAATGGTGAATAGGATATGTGTTCGGGCCGGCAGAGATGCCGGCCTTTTGATCATTTCCTGATGAAGGATTTTTTTCAGCTTTTGTTTTGCAGCAGTATTTCATCAATGCTCTTCTTGGGTTTCTGCTTTTCTTCTCTTGCGGGGTATCCCAGTGCGACCACTGATACAAGATCGTACTCTTCAATATGAAAAGCTTTCTTTATTTTATCTTCTGTGTAGAAAGTGTCCCTGATCCACAATGCAGCAAATCCTTTTGCTGTTGCCTCAAGCAGCATATTCTCAATCGCCGCACCTATGGACAGAAGGTCTTCCGTGTTCCACATTTCATCTTTCTTCCTGAGACAGAGAATGGCATGACTTGCGTTTTCAATGACTTTCGCACTGACTTTGGAAGTCTTGCAGAATGAAGGAAAGTGTGAATAATCCCCATCGAAAAGGGAAAGCATTATCCGGGAGAGATGCTTCTTCTTTTCTCCATTCAGAATCATGAATGCCCAGTTCTGTCTGTTGTGGGCAGATGGCGCAAGCCTTGTGGCATTCATTATGTTCATGATTTCTTCATCCGGAATTTTCCCATCTGAGAAATGGCGGCAGCTGAATCTTTTTTCAATAGCTTCTTCAACTTTCATTTCATATTTTCCTTTTTAAGCATACTTTCGGTTTTCTTCAAATCCTCCTGTGTGTCGACATCCATTATGGAGGCAGGTCCTGCTATGTAGAAATTATGGGATACAAGTTTGCTCAGCGTTCTGACTCTGTGAGTCGTATCGCTTCTGTAAATCTCGACAAAACTTCTGCTGAGAGCAACTGGATGACCTGCTTCCCTGTTGTAGAATGCTCTTGCACATTCATAGCCATCGAGTTCCTTTTCACATCGTTCGAAGTCAGTTTCTGTTATGAAAGGCATGTCAGAAGGCATCACAATGAGCGGTCCGTCAACAGCATTCAATGCCGCTCTGAGACTTGTTTCCTGTCCTTCATGATAAGATTGATTGTAAATTATGTTCACAGGATAAGATGAAAGGATGTTTTCAACTTTTTCCCTTTCATGCCCTGACACAACATAAACACTGCTGCTGTAGCTCAGGGCATTTTCCACACTGTATAGGATAAGAGGCTTTCCGTTTACGGGAGTCAGAAGTTTGTTTATTCCTCCCATTCTTTTTGACAGACCTGCTGCAAGCAGGACAACTTTTATAGACATTCAAGCAGCTCCTGAATAGAATTTGTTGGCATGACAGCTACAATTATAAATGCAATTGCCGTGCTGTGCGGTACAATTATCGGGCTTATCCTGAAGAAAAACATCTCATCTTCATTCAAGAATATCGTGATGCTTTCATCAGGTGTTGTCACACTGGTTCTCGGCCTTCAGATGGCTTTTGAGGTCCCGTCGGCAATCGCCGTGCTTTTTTCTCTTCTCTTAGGAGGCTTTGCCGGATTTGCCCTGAAAATCGAGGACAGGATAATGGCGCTTGGAAATATTATCGGAGGAAGCGAAGGTGGCTCTGATTTCGGCAAAGGATTCCTGAATGCATCCCTGCTGTTCTGTACCGGCTCGATGAGCATTGTCGGGGCAATTGAAGCTGGTACCACGGGAGATTACGAGCTCATCCTCATCAAGAGCATAATGGACGGATTCATGGCAATTGTGTTTGCGGCTTCTTACGGAAAGGGAGTGGGAGCATCCGTTATCACAATAATTGTCTATCAGGGATTCTTCACACTTTTAGGTGGCTGGATAGAGCCCGTTTTGGGGGAGAGTGGAATTGCCGCAATGAGTGCAGCCGGCGGTTTCCTGCTTATTTTCCTTGCCCTCGGACTGCTTGGAATAAAACAGATACAGACGGGTAATTTCCTTCCTGCACTTGTGTTTGCACCTCTCATGCAGTACCTTTATTCCTTCTTGCCTCTATAATATTTTTCTATGTGATATGGGAAAAATGAAAATGCCGCCCTGATAATTCAGCAGCGGCATTTGTTCCAGTCATCCAGTATTGATGATTATTTCCTGACTGTTTTCTTTCTGGTGACAGAGTCCTTCTTGAAAAGCGGATTGAATGCATCTTCCAAAACAGTGTCGGTAGTGCTCTTCCTGACAGGGCAGGACTTCACATGCCAGATGTCGTCGGCATATTCCTTGATTGTTCTGTCGGATGAGAACTTGCTGGAAGCCGCGATATTGATGATCGCCTTCTTGTTGAAGAGGTCGAAGTCATCCCTGTAGAGGTCTGTGGCTTCATTGTGTTTCTCATGATACATCCTCAGATCCGCAATCACGCAGTAGCGGTCGCCGTACTCGAAGAGGGACTTCCTGATAGGTTCGAAGATGTTGGGCTCATTGAGATTGAAGTGATTTGCATCGCACAGCTCAATGACTCTTCTTATGCCTTCATCGTTTCTGGCCCATTCACTCGGGTTGTAATTCTTTCTCAGCTCATTGATCTCTTCTTCCGTGTGTCCGAAGATGAAAGCATTCTCATTTCCTGCCTCTTCAGCGATCTCGATGTTCGCACCGTCGAGGGTTCCCATTGTGAGCGCACCGTTGATCATGAACTTCATGTTGCTTGTGCCGGAAGCCTCAAGGCCTGCAGTTGAAATCTGCTCGGAGATGTTGGCGCTTGGAATGATATGTTCTGCCATCGTTACCCTGTAGTTGGGCATGAAGTATACGGCAAGCTTGCCTTTTGCTGCCGGATCATGATTGATGACATGTGCAATGTTGTTGATGAACTTGATGATGAGCTTTGCGTTTACATAGCCCGGCGCAGCCTTTCCGCCGAAAAGGAATGTTGTCGGCGGGAATGATGCGGCAAAGTCACTGTCATTCTTCAGCCTGTCATAGATCATGAGTATGTTGAGTGCATTCATCAGCTGTCTCTTGTACTCATGGATTCTCTTTACCTGCACGTCGATGATCGTGTCCGGATTGATTATTATCCCGCAGTCTTTTCTCAGGAAGTCCGCAGCACGGAGCTTTGATTCAAGCTTTATCTTCGCAAAGTCTTCCCTGAATGCCTTGTCATCGGCAAACGGGCGCAGTTTCTTTATCTGGCTGAAGTCTGTGATCCATCCGTCTCCGATGGCTTCACTGATTTTTGAAGCGAGCATCGGATTCGCGTCAAGCAGCCAGCGGCGCTGCGTGATGCCGTTTGTCTTGTTGTTGAAACGGTCGGGGAAGATGATGTTGAATTCAGGGAACATAGATGCCTTGAGCAGGTCGGAGTGAAGCTGGGCAACGCCGTTTGTGCTGTGTGTTCCGATAATCGCAAGATTTGCCATTCTCACCATTTTCGGATTTGACTCCTCAATGATGGAAACCTTTGCAATCTTATCGTTCTGCAAAGGGAAGAATGAGACTGCCTTCTGAAGGAAACGGTGGTTGATTTCATATATGATCTGCATGTGGCGCGGGAGGATTGACTCAAGCATCGGGATTGACCATTTCTCAAGTGCCTCCGGCATGAGAGTGTGGTTTGTGTATCCCAGTGTCTTTACCGTGATATCCCATGCTTCGTCCCATGAAAGGCCTTCCTGATCGATGAGGATTCTCATAAGCTCTGGCACTGCAATTGACGGGTGTGTGTCATTGAGCTGGATAGCTGCTTCATCAGGGAACTTGCTCCATGAATATTTTTCATTTCTCTTGAAACGGCGTACGATGTCGGCAAGAGAACATGCGACAAAGAAGTACTGCTGCTTGAGGCGCAGTTCCTTACCCATATAAAGAGTGTCGTTGGGGTAGAGCACCTGCGAGATGTTCTCTGCATTGATCTTGTGGCGTACCGCTTCTGTGTAGTCACCTGAGTTGAACTCCTGGAAGCTGAACTCCATCGGGGACTGTGCCGACCAGAGGCGGAGCGTGTTGATTGTCTTTCCGCCGTAGCCGATGATCGGAGTATCGTAAGCCATGCCGTTCACCTGTTCGGAAGGAATCCATTTAAAGATATCCTTTCCGTTTTCTCTGAGAACTTTTACCTCGCCGCCGAAGTAGACAGGATAAACAAGATCGCTTCTCTTGACTTCCCACGGGTTTCCTTCTTTCAGCCAGTTGTCCGGCTGTTCGACCTGCCATCCGTTCCTTATCTGCTGCTTGAAAATTCCGTAATTGTAGCGGATGCCGTATCCGTATGCCGGGATTTCAAGAGTTGCAAGGCTGTCAAGGAAACATGCGGCAAGACGGCCGAGGCCCCCATTCCCGAGTCCGGCATCCGGTTCCTGATCGATAAGATCCTCCAGCTGGTAGCCGAGTGAGGAAAGAGCTTCTTTCACCTGTTTCTCAAGACCAAGGTTGATGATATTGTTTGTCATTGCCCGTCCCATGAGGAACTCAAGGGAAAGATAATAGACTCTTTTTGCGCTTTTTTCCCTCTGTGTCTTTCTTGACAGATCCCACTGGTGAATGACCCTGTCCCTGATTGCCATTGCGATTGCCTGATAGCGGGCTTCTTCTGTTGTGTGATAGACATCAGCATCGAATGTGTATTTTAACTGTTCTGCGAAATCCTGTGCGATGTCTTTTGCACTGTGTCCGTATCTTGTGCGAGGTTCACTAGCCATAATGCCTCCTGCCTTTTAGATGAAAACGGTTGTTTTTCATATGACTAAAGACTTATCTTTTAATAAAGTAGATCATGAATATTAAAAACAGCCATTGAGGATTATCTAGAAAAAGTTCTTTTTGTGTCAATCATCAAGGTGTGTAAAGATTTCAATTAATGGAAAACCTCTTATATAGTGTTTCCGGCGTCGCCGGCACGCTAGTTGTGATGCGGTCTGGTTTTGCGCGAAATAATTAAGTTAAAATGTTGACATGATTTGAGCCTTTTTGATATATTGGCTTTTGCATGTTGCTGTACCCCTAGTCGAGGTATGTCCAACGGCACAAGGAAAATTGCCCTTGTAGCTCAGCCGGTAGAGCACCACCATGGTAAGGTGGGGGTCAGCGGTTCAAATCCGCTCGGGGGCTGATTCTAAGGAGAATGATATGGCAAACGCTAAGAAAAATAGTCCTGTAGAGAAAATTGCACTTCAGTGCACAGAGTGTAAGCAGAAGAACTACACAACAAGCAAGAACCGCCGCGGCAAGCTTGAACTTATGAAGTATTGTCCGTTTGAAAGGAAGCATACTCTCCACAGAGAAACAAAAATAAAGTAAGATAGGCTCTGCCGAGGTACGAGCGGGTTCGTAGCTCCAACGGTTAGAGCACTGGTCTCCAAAACCGGGTGTTGTACGTTCGAATCGTACCGGACCCGCTGGTGCTTCGGCAGATGAAAAAGGGAGAAGCAAAATGTTCAAAAAGATCGGCAGATATTTCAAGGAAAGCTTCGCTGAAATGAAGAAGGTCTCATGGCCGGGCAGGGCAGAGGTGTTGCAGTCTGCAAAGATTGTGATTATTTCGACAATCGCATTTGCCCTTATTCTCGGTCTGGTTGACTTCATCTTACTCAGAGGTCTATACCTTATTTTCTAGGATAAATAAATGGCTAAAGGTTGGTACATCGTACATACTTATTCCGGTTATGAGCAGAAGATTCAGAGAACTATTTTCAAGCTCAGGGAGATGGACAGTGAATTTGCTCTGACTGTTTCTGATGTGAAGGTTCCTATGGAAACCGTTACGGAAATCAGAGACGGGAAGAAGAGGGAAGTCAAAAAGAAAATTCTTCCCGGTTACATCCTTGTTGAGATTGATTTTCCTGAAGATGCGACATGGAAGAACACTTATTCCAAAATCAAGAGAATTCAGGGAGTAACCGGTTTTGTGTCTGCGATGGAAGGGAAAAAGCCTCAGCCGATGTCTGCTGCCGAGATGAAAAGCATCATGCAGAAGACCGGTGAGGTTCCGACCGAAAAAGAATTCAGGCCGAAGCAGAATTTCCAGGTCGGAGATGAAGTCAAGATCATTGACGGCCCGTTTGAATCATTCTCCGGTGTGATTGATGAGATAGACAACGTGAAGAGCAAGCTTCGTGTTTCTGTCCAGATATTCGGACGATCAACTCCTGTGGAAGTTGAATTCCTTCAGGCGGAGAAAGTCGAGTATTAAATTGAAGAGCGCTCACTTGACGGCGTTCTTTGATCTGTTTTTTGACATGTCAAGCTTAAATTGTTCACTCCCTGCCCGGTATTTACCGGCCAGGTGGGAGCCAGATCGTATGACTGGCGTTATAACCAGCACACAGCCCCGCATATCGGTCACCTCAGACCAGGCTGATGTGAAGGAGAAGAAATTATGGCAAAGAAAAAGGTTACTGCCGTTATCAAATTGCAGTGTCCTGCCCAGAAGGCTACACCTGCACCTCCAATCGGACCGGCACTCGGCCCTCATGGTGTAAGTGCACCTCAGTTCGTACAGCAGTTCAATGACAAGACAAAAGGTTACGAACCAGGACTCATCCTCCCTGTTATCATTACAGTCTATCAGGATAAGAGTTTCACTTTCATCCTCAAGACTCCGCCAGCAGCTGTTCTTATCAAGAAGGCTCTCGGTCTTCAGACAGCAAGCGGTACTCCTAACAAGACAAAGGTCGGTACTCTTACTCAAGCACAGCTTACTGAAATCGCACAGACTAAGCTTCCTGACCTCAATGCCTATGACATTGAAGCTGCCAAGAAGATTATCGCAGGTACTGCTCGTTCAATGGGCGTAGAAGTGGAGAAGTAAGATGAAAAGAGGAAAGAAATATCAGGAAGCTGCAAAGAAAGTTGACAAGACAAAGCTCTACAGCCTTCAGGATGCTGCTCAGCTGGTGAAGGACTGTGCTTATGCAAAGTTCAACGAAACTGTTGAGATCTCTGTATTCCTGTCTCTCAAGAAGAGCCAGACAGTCAGAGATACAGTTGTTCTTCCCAATCAGTTCCAGGCTCAGAAGAAGATCCTCGTTTTCGCAAAGGGTGACAAGGCTCAGGAAGCTCTTGATGCAGGTGCTGCCTATGTCGGAGACACAGATCTTATCGAAAAAGTCCGCTCTGGCTGGATGGATTTCGATGTAGCTGTCGCAACACCGGACATGATGAAGGATGTAGGTCGTCTCGGTCCTATTCTCGGCCGCCGCGGCCTTATGCCGAACCCGAAGACACATACTGTCACTTTTGATATCAAGGAAGCTCTTGCTGAACTGAACAAGGGACGTGTTGAATTCAGGGCTGACAAGACAGGTGTTGTTCACCTTGCTATCGGTAAGGTAAACATGGATGCTGCAGCCATTGCTGAAAACGCAAAGGTAACTATTGATGAGATCATCAGAAAGAAGCCGGTTGACGCAAAGGGCGATTTCGTTCTCTCAGTAGCTCTCTCGTCTACAATGGGACCTGGTGTTCCAGTTGACTTCAAGTCAATTCAGTAAGGAGGAAGTGTATGGACAACTATCAGACACGTGTCACCCCTGCTAAGGAAGATGCTGTAAAGGCTCTTAAGGATGAGTTCAGCCAGTATAATGGTTATATCTTCACAGATTACCGCGGTATGACTGTTGCTCAGCTTACAGAGCTCAGAAATACACTCAGAAAGAGCGATGCTCAGTACAGAGTCATCAAGAACCGCTATGCAAAGCTTGCTTTCAAGGAACTTGGTGCTACCGGTGCGGAAGATCAGATGGTCGGCCCCACAGCTGTTGCTCTGGCAAAGGGTGATGAGTCAAATGTAATTGCAAAGGCTCTTTTTGAGGCTATCAAAAATGGTGTGCCTATGCAGGTCAAGGGTGCTATTGTTGACGGAGAGGTTATGGATGCTGCCCAGATTGAGGCACTTTCAAAGCTTCCGACAAGACTCGAGCTCATTGCTTCATTGATGGGAACCATGAAGGCTCCTGTCCAGAAGCTTGCCGCAACCCTGCTTGCATATGTCGAGTCAAAGGGCGGAGTTCCGTCAGAAAACTAAAATCATACGGTCTTAGTCTTCGTTATGTGTAACCTGCTAGACCGTTAAAAATATCTTATAAGGAGAAGATAATATGGCTACTAAAGAAGAAATTTTGGAATCAATCGCACAGATGTCTGTTATGGACGTTGCTGATCTCATCAAGATGATGGAAGAGAAGTTCGGCGTTGTTGCAGCTGCTGCAGCTGTTGCAGTTGCAGGCGGTGCAGTAGCAGATGCTCCTGCAGAAGAAGAGCAGACAGAATTCAACGTCACTCTCAAGAGTGTTGATGCTGCCAAGAAGATTGCATGTATCAAGGAAGTACGTGCTGTAACAGGTCTCGGCCTCAAGGAAGCTAAGGATCTTTGCGAGAACGGCGGTGTTATCAAGGAAGCTGTCAGCAAGGAAGAAGCTGCTTCTATCAAGGAGAAGCTTGAAGCTGCAGGCTGTGTAGTTGAGGTAAAATAAACACCTCTTGGGTGAAAGCCTGAAGATGCCACTGATGGGTGAAAATGCCCTCAGTGGCTTAATCTGTCTTTATAAAGAAAGTTTTACAAGGTGGTAATTGGCCACAATAAACCCAATTCTATGGAGGGTACATGATGGTTGCCAAAGGCAAAGTCATTGAGCGAAAATACATCGGTTCAGATTTCCAGGAAGTTTGTGAACTGCCTAACCTCATTGGTGTTCAGCTTGAGAGCTATGAGAGATTCCTTCAGCTTGATAGAATCAATAAAGGTCTTGAGCCCAATCCGGAATATGGCCTGGAAAGCGTATTCAGAAATACATTCCCAATTGTGAGTCCGAACGGGGAGATGACCCTCAACTATGATGGTTATATTCTCGATTTCGACAACATCAAATTCTCTGAATCCGAGTGTAAGAAGAAGGGTCGAAGCTACTGTGTACCTGTTAAAGCTAAGATAAACCTCGAACTCAAGAACGGAGAATTCATTGAGAAGGAAATTTTCTTTGGAGATATTCCTCTCATGACAGACAGAGGCACATTCATCATCAATGGTGCCGAGCGTGTTGTTGTCTCTCAGATCCACCGCTCTCCCGGTGTCATTTTCCAGGTGGAGAAAGGTGTTTACTCATCACGCATCATTCCGTACCGCGGTTCCTGGCTTGAATTTGAAATTGATGACAAGAGAAACTGCATCTATGCGAAGATTGACAGGAAGAAGAGAATTCTTGGAACACTCTTCCTGCGTGCAATCGGCGTGGATTCCAGAGAAAAGATAATTGCCGCATTCTACAAGAGCGAGACTATTTCACTCAGTGAGGAAGAAAGGGAGAATGCAGCAAACCGCTACAGCTTCAAGGATATTTACATTGAGCAGGACGGCGAGCAGGTCAAACTGCTGAGAGCCGGCGATATCCTCCATCCGCATGAAATTGAAGCACTCATCGAACAGGGCTGGAGTGAAGTTGAAGTTGTAGATACAAGGGGAGAGGATACCCTTCACAGCGAAATTATCCTTGCAACGCTTGAAGCTGAGAAGAAAATCACGGCGGAAGGTGAGGATGAGCCTACGAAGGAAGAATACCTCGGTGCGATTTACAACATCCTCATGCCGGGTGAAATGATCGCCATGGAAAGAGCAGAAAAGGATCTTCCCGACATGTTCTTCTCAGAGCGCCGTTATGATCTTGGCAAGGTCGGCCGCTATAAGTTCAACAAGAAGTTCGGACATGAAGACGATGAGATGGATACATCCGTGACTGTTCTTCAGCCGCTTGATATCGTCAATACAATGGCTTTTCTCATCAAGGTATTCAACAGAGAAGCCAATGTCGATGATATTGACCACCTTGGCAACCGCCGTGTGAGAAGTGTCGGTGAGCTTCTCCAGACACAGCTCAATGCTGCATTCTCCCGCATGGAGAGGATTGCCAGGGAAAGAATGAACCTTGAAAGTGATTCGAACGTACGTCCTCAGGACATCGTTTCAATCAAGCCGATTGTTGCAGCAATCAAGGAATTCTTCGGTTCCAGCCAGCTTTCACAGTTCATGGATCAGGTGAATCCTCTTGCAGAGCTGACTCACAAGAGAAGACTTAATGCACTGGGGCCGGGCGGCCTTTCCCGTGACAGAGCCGGATTTGAAGTCCGTGACGTTCACTATACACACTACGGAAGAATGTGCCCCATTGAAACTCCTGAAGGTCCGAACATCGGTCTTATCGTATCTCTTGCAAACTATACTAAGATCAATGAATACGGTTTCCTTGTAACTCCGTACAGAAGGGTTGTTGACGGTATTGCAACAAAAGAAGTTGTGGAACTCGATGCAAACGATGAGGAGAGATACTATATCGCTCAGGCATCTGCAAAGATCGACAAAGACGGCAATTTCCTTGACAAGGAAGTTCCTGTACGTCATCAGGGCGATTATTCCACACGTGAACCGAAGGATATCAAGTTCATGGATGTGTCACCGAAGCAGGTTATTTCCGTAGCTGCCTCACTTATTCCTTTCCTTGAGCATGACGATGCCAACCGTGCACTCATGGGTTCAAACATGCAGCGGCAGGCAGTACCTCTTGTATTCCCTGAAGCTCCCCGTGTCGGTACAGGTATGGAAGGCAAGGCTGCATATGACTCCGGCGTTCTCATCAAGGCCAGAAGAGGCGGTGAGGTCATCTATGCATCCGCGACAGAGATCAGGATCAGAGTGAACAAGGACGAAGCCGAGATTGATGGCGAGATCGACACATATGAAGTACAGAAGTTCCAGAGGACAAACCAGGATACCTGTTTCAACCAGAAGACAATCGTCGAGGTGGGACAGAAGGTTGAGAAGGGAACAGTTCTCGCAGATGGGCCTGCGACACAGAATGGCGAGCTCGCACTCGGACGCAATATTCTTGTAGGTTTCGTTCCTTGGAACGGATATAACTATGAGGATGCTGTTCTCATTTCAGAGCGTGTCGTGAGAGAAGACATTTATACATCCATCCACATCAAGGAGTTCTCGATTGATGTCAGGGAAACCAAGCTCGGCCCTGAAAAGCTCACGAGAGATATTCCGAATACAAGTGAAAGGATGGTTGCTTCTCTTGACAGTGACGGTATTGTCACAGTTGGAACATACGTGCATCCCGGCAGTATTCTTGTCGGCAAGGTAACACCGAAATCAGAGAGTGACACAACACCTGAGTTCAAGCTGCTCAACTCTATCTTCGGCGAGAAAGCCAAGGAAGTAAGGGATTCTTCGCTCAAGGTTCCTCATGGAACAGAAGGTACCGTCATTGATATCCAGAGAATGAAGAAAAGTGAGAAAGACGAGCTTCCTCCGGGAGTGGAGGAGACTGTCACTGTTCTTATCGCAACAAAGCGTAAGCTCACACAGGGTGACAAGATGGCGGGCCGCCACGGAAACAAGGGTGTTGTTTCCAGAATTCTCCCGGAAGAGGATATGCCTTATATGGAAGACGGTACTCCGCTTGATGTATGTCTCAATCCGCTCGGTGTTCCGTCCCGTATGAATATAGGACAGCTTATGGAGACTCAGCTCGGATGGGCTGCGGTCAAGCTTGACGAATGGTATTCATCTCCGGTCTTCCAGTCTGCGTCAATGGAACAGATAGAGGAGAAGATGAAGGAAGCAGGACTTCCTGTCACCAGCAAGACAATGCTGAGAGACGGCAAGACCGGCGTCCCGTTCGTGAATCCGGTATTCTGCGGCTATATTTATTATCTCAAGCTGCACCACCTGGTTGATGACAAGATGCATGCAAGAAGTACAGGTCCTTATTCACTTGTTACGCAGCAGCCTCTGGGCGGTAAGGCTCAGTTCGGCGGTCAGCGTCTCGGTGAGATGGAAGTCTGGGCTCTTGAAGCATATGGTGCTGCAAATACACTGCAGGAGCTGTTGACCATCAAGTCTGACGACATGATCGGTCGTGTCAAGATTTATGAGTCAATCGTCAAGGGTGAGCCTGCCCAGAACGCCGGCATGCCTGAAGCATTCAACGTTCTCGTCCAGGAAATCAGGGGATTGGCTCTCGATATGAGTGTATATGATGCAAATGGTAAGCAGGTTGCTCTCACCGAGCGTGATGAGGAACTCATTCAGAAGGCCGAAAAGGGCAATAATTAAGGAGAACGGACGCTAATGAAAGAAATTCAGGATTTTGACAGTATTCAAATCAGATTGGCATCTCCTCAGCAGATTCTTGCATGGTCATACGGAGAAGTGAAAAATCGGTACCACAAAGGAGTGGGAATGCTTCTGCGGTAAATTCAAGTCCATCCGTTATAAGGGCATGGTCTGTGACCGCTGCGGTGTTGAAGTCACAAGTACTAAAGTTCGCCGTGAGAGAATGGGTCATATCACTCTCGCCTCCCCGGTGTCACACATCTGGTATTACAGGAGCGTGCCTTCCCGTATGTCCCTGTTGCTGGACATCAGCCGCAACAACCTTCAGTCAATTCTCTATTACGAGAAGTATGTTGTAACTGATCCGGGCGACACGAATCTCAAGCTCAAGCAGCTTCTTACGGAAGAAGAGTATATGGAAGCTGTTGATGAATACGGTGAAGATGCGTTCAAGGCAGGAATGGGTGCGGAGGCAATCAGAGTGCTTCTTGCCGCTCTTGATCTTGATGCGCTTTCCGCAGAGCTCAGGGAGCAGATGAGAGAGAAGAAGGATACCAAGGATTCACGTCTTCTCAAGAGAATCAAGGTATGTGAGGATTTCCGTGATTCAGGCAACCGTCCTGAGTGGATGATCCTTACGGTTATTCCTGTCATCCCGCCAGATCTGCGTCCTATGGTGCAGCTTGACGGCGGACGGTTCGCTACAAGCGACCTCAATGACCTTTACAGAAGGGTTATCAACAGAAACAACCGTCTGCAGCGTCTTATTTCCCTCCATGCTCCTGATATCATCATCAGAAATGAGAAGAGAATGCTTCAGGAAGCTGTCGACGCCCTGTTCGATAATTCAAAGAGAAAGAGGGTGGTCAAGGGTGCATCAAACCGCCCGCTCAAGTCCCTTTCAGATCTGCTTAAGGGAAAGCAGGGCCGTTTCAGACAGAACCTTCTCGGTAAGCGTGTTGACTATTCAGGACGTTCTGTAATCGTTGTCGGTCCTGAACTCAAGATTTATCAGTGCGGTGTTCCTTCAAAGATGGCTCTTGAGCTTTTCAAGCCGTTCATCATGAGAAAGCTTGTTCAGAAGGATGTTGCTCTCAATGTGAAGAGGGCAAAGACTCTTGTAGAGCAGGAGACACCCGAGGTGTGGGCAATTCTTGACGAGGTTGTTAAAGAGCACCCCGTCATGCTCAACCGTGCTCCTACTCTTCACCGTCTCGGTATCCAGGCTTTTGAGCCTGTGCTTGTGGACGGCAAGGCTCTCAAGCTTCATCCTCTCGTATGTCATGCATTCAATGCAGACTTTGATGGTGACCAGATGGCTATTCACGTTCCTCTCACTCAGGCTGCACAGCTTGAGTGCTGGACACTCATGCTTTCTGCTACAAACCTGCTCGATCCGGCAAACGGCAAGCCTATCGTATATCCGTCACAGGATATGGTTCTCGGTATATTCTATCTTACAAAGCAGATGGAGAATGCCCACGGAGAAGGTCATTATTACAATTCCCTTGATGAAATCGAAGTTGCAATCGATGCTGGTGCTGTAAGTTACAACGCAATGATCCACTTCCGTTTCAAGGAGGGGCTTGTCATAGTCGATGCAGATGGAAACAAGACGGTGGCTGACGGCAGAAGCTGGTTTGAGACCACTCCCGGAAGAATAATCTTCAATGCATCTCTTCCTGAAGGTGTCCCTTTCCAGAACTATGTGCTCGGTGACAAGCAGCTCAAGAAGGTTATCGGTCAGACTATCAAGGACAACAAGGCTTCAGTCGCAATCAAGCTTCTTGATTCTATCAAGGATGTAGGATATAAGTATGCAACTCTCTTCGGTGCCACGATCGGCCTGTCAGATATGATCATTCCGGATACGAAGACAGAGCTTGTTGCAAAGGCCAATGAGGAACAGAGCCAGATTCTTTCCCAGTACCGTTCAGGTCAGATCACACAGGAAGAACGCTACAACAGAATCATCGGTCTGTGGTCAAGCACGAACGATCAGCTTACTGATGATCTGATGAACCAGCTGGAGAAGAGCCAGAACGGTTTCAATCCGCTCTATCTCATGGCTGTATCCGGTGCACGCGGAAGCAGGACCCAGATCAGACAGCTCGGCGCTATGCGCGGTCTCATGGCACGCCCGAGCGGTGATATCATCGAGTTCCCGATCAAGTCAAACTTCAAGGAAGGTCTGAGCATCATTGAATTCTTCATTTCAACGAATGGTGCACGTAAAGGTCTGTCCGATACTGCATTGAAGACAGCTGAAGCAGGTTATCTCACACGTCGTCTTGTCGATATTTCGCAGGATGTGGTTGTCAATATTGATGACTGCCATACGATCAACGGTATATGGCGTTCTGCGATCAAGGATGGAGATGAGATTGTCGAGCATCTTTCTGACAGAATTGTCGGACGTTGTCCTGTTGATGATGTCGTACATCCCTTCCTCAAGGATGAGAATGGAAAACCTGTTGTTCTTGCAAAGGCAAATGAGGAAATTGATGAAGATACCGCAAAGCTCATTGAGGATGCCGGTATTGAGTCTGTATATCTCAGAACTGTTCTCACATGTGAGGCTCAGTATGGTGTTTGTGCAAAGTGCTACGGCAGGAATCTTTCGAACAACCGTCCTGTTGAAATCGGCGAAGCTGTCGGTACAATCGCAGCCCAGTCAATCGGACAGCCCGGTACTCAGCTTACAATGAGAACCTTCCATGTCGGCGGTACTGCAACAGCATCAAGCGAGGCAAATGTGCTCAGCTTTGATCATACAGTCATTGCAGGAGCTGTTTCCGATAATTATATCAGGAGAGAGAGTGACGGCAGGCTGGTGTTCCCGCGAAAAGGTACAATTGAAATTTTCCGTGTGCTTGACGAACTGACAGGAAGATTCGACAGACTTGTTGTTCAGGGTGACCGGATTGAAGACGGAAGACTTTCTCTCACTCCGATTGCGAAGGGAAGTGATATATACGAGAAGGACGGTGTTGTATGCACCAGTGCTTTCAATGGGTATGTCACGGAACTTGACGGAAGAAGCTTCATAGTCGCAAAAGCCGTTAATCACCGTGTTGCTCCGGGCAGTGAGCTCAACATCGGAAGCTATCAGGTTGTTGAAGCAAACAAGGCAATTGTCGAGTTCGACCCCTTCAGTGAGCCGATTATTGCGGAGCATTCTGGAAAGGTTCTCTTTGCCGACATCAAGGAGGGCAGTACTCTTATCAACGAGGTTAACGAGGAAACAGGCAATATTGAAAGAAAGATTACTGAGCATAACCTTGAAAACCTCCAGCCGAGAATTGTAATTCAGTCGGCCGATGGTGAAGAGTATACCTATCTGCTTCCAGGCGGTGCATATATTCAGGTTGCAGAATTTGATAATGTCGGAATCGGTACGGTTCTTGCGAAACTTTCAAAGGCATCGCAGAAGACTAAGGATATTACCGGTGGTCTTCCGCGTGTCGGAGAGCTTTTCGAAGCACGTACACCGAAAGATCCTGCTGTTCTTGCACAGGTTTCCGGTACTGTTCATATCGGAGCTGTTGTCAAGAGTAAGAGAATCATCGAAATCGAAGATGCCTTCGGCAAGAGGTATAAGCATTCCGTACCTCTTTCCTCTAACCTTCTTGTAAGGGATGATGAACAGGTCAGTGCTGCCGAACCTCTTTGCGACGGAGCAAAGGATCCTCATGATATTCTCAATATTCTTGGCGAGAATGCACTTCAGAGCTTCCTTGTTGATGAAGTCCAGCAGGTTTACCGCATGCAGGGTGTAGATATCAATGACAAACATCTGGGAATAATCATCCGCCAGATGCTGAGAAAGGTCGAGATTGTTCAGGTCGGCGATACCAATTTCATCTACAAACAGCAGGTCGACAAGTTCAAGTTCCTTGCTGAGAATGAAAGGGTAATCGCTGCCGGCGGTCAGCCAGCTGTCGCACGTCCGCTGCTTCTTGGCATCACCAGAGCCAGCCTGTCAATTGACAGCTTTATCTCTGCCGCTTCCTTCCAGGAAACTACAAAGGTATTGACAAATGCTGCGATTGCTGGTAGTAAAGATGAGCTTAGAGGCCTCAAGGAAAATGTTATCATCGGACATCTGATCCCTGCTGGTACAGGTATGAAGAAGTATCGTAACATTAAACTTGATGAGCAGCAGCTTGAAGAAATTCAGCGTCAGGTTGACAGAATCAAGGCAGAGCGCAAGGCAGAAGCCGTGAATGATGAAGACGAGGATATGGATGTTGAAGATCTTGCTGGAATGAAATCTGTGGGAGATATCACCGATTCTGAAATGATGGATATCGATACAGGAGATGAGGAATAAGCCTGTTGGCTGTCTTCGCCTGTGCCGGTTGTGAGATTCTCATGCTGACCACAGAAATCTATAGATGTGCCGCCTGTGCGGCACTCAGGATCTGCACAAATGTGAGGGTGCGGATTCACAATAAATTATGGAGCGTATCGTAAGATGCCTACAATTAATCAGCTTGTAAGAAAGGGCAGAACCAGCGTCAAGAATAAGACAAAGTCTCCCGCTCTTGAGGGGTGCCCCCAGAAAAGAGGTACCTGTACAAGAGTTATGACTGTTACTCCTAAGAAGCCGAACTCAGCTCTTAGAAAAGTCGCTCGTGTACGTCTGTCTAACGGAATTGAAGTAACTGCTTATATTCCCGGTATTGGTCACAACCTCCAGGAACACTCGGTTGTTCTTATCAGAGGCGGTAGAGTCAAGGATCTTCCTGGTGTCCGCTATCACATCATCCGCGGTAGCAAGGATACTCTTGGTGTTGCCGACAGGAAGCGCAGCCGTTCTAAGTACGGTGCAAAGAAGCCAAAGGCCTGATAAGGAGGAGCTAATATGTCTAGAGGTTCAAAAACTCCCGTCAGGGAACTTACACCGGATGCAGTATATAACAGCACCGTTATTGAGAAATTCATCCGCCGTATGATGATCGATGGCAAGAAAGGAATTTCTACAAAGATCACATATTCAGCTATGGAAACCATTGCTCAGAAGTCAGGCGAGAATGCACTCGATGTATTCAGCAAGGCTCTTGAGAATGTGAAGCCGATGGTAGAAGTCAAGAGCCGCCGTGTAGGTGGTGCTACTTATCAGGTGCCTACAGAGATCAGAGAAGGCAGAAGGGAAGCTCTTGCAATGCGCTGGATTATTGCAGCCGCCAGAGCAAGAAGCGGAAAGAGCATGGCAGAAAAGCTTGCTGCTGAACTCCTTGATGCTTATAACTCAACAGGTGCGGCATTCAAGAAGAAGGAAGATACTCACCGTATGGCAGAAGCAAACAAGGCTTTCAGCCATTTCCGCTGGTAGTTTTCCGCTCTTCATTGTCAAAAGCAGTCCTTCGGGACTGCTTTTTTTGTCGCTTTTTTTTCACAGAAATAACAGCAAGGAAGCTGCTGTCTTTCAATGCAGGAGGCTTGATGTCGCCAGTCCTGCCGGGCAGTTACAAGCTGGCATCATTCATGGTGGCGGTAGTTGGCTGATGAAAAAAAACAGAGGCGAAGACCTTCGCTGATGGTATTATTTCCTTTCAAGCACCTCTCTGATGGCTTTTGAAAGCTGATCAGGGCAACTCGTGTTTTTATAGCCGCACTTGATTCCTGCAATGCGCTTCGCAATATTTTCCGCATCCTGTCCTTCACACAATGCTGCGATTCCTTTGAGATTTCCGTTGCATCCTCCTGTGAAACAGATATTGCTTATTTTTCCGGTCTCATCAATATCGAATTCCACCTGTCTTGAACAAGTTCCTGTATTCTGATGTGTATAGTGCATCATAAGTCTCCTGTGGATTGATTTTATTAATGAAAAATAGATTAAATCCTCTTCAATTTCAAGCAAACCGCATTTGTATTTCATTCATAATTCTGCATATTCATAAATTTCATTGTTATATAAAATTACTATTGACAAAAAAAGTACGAACCTGTATATTGCTCATTGTGTCTGCCCATGAGACATAGTTCTTGTGTGCAGAAAATGAGAGCCAAACTGGCTTCGCCGATGAGGTGGGTTGTGTGGTTCCAGATGAAGTAAGTTCTTTGATAGCTTATACGTATGTCGGCTTAATGAAACAGTTTTTGTCGACCTCTGGTTCTACTTTAAACTCAAAAATCTCTCAAGCTTAGTCCGTTTGTAACTCGCCAATTGGTAAAGGCCATGGCCTTTATGACAATATTATTAATTTGTGACAGTAAGTCACAAGGAGGAACTGATGGCTAAGGAAAAGTTTGAAAGAACGAAGCCACACGTAAACGTTGGTACTATTGGTCACGTTGACCATGGTAAGACCACTCTCACAGCTGCAATCACAATGCACTGTGCAAGACTCTTTGGCGATAAGGCCCTTAACTATGATGCAATCGACAACGCACCAGAAGAAAAGGCTCGTGGTATCACCATCAACACAAGACACGTTGAATACCAGTCAAAGAACCGCCACTATGCACACGTTGACTGCCCGGGTCACGCTGACTACATCAAGAACATGATCTCGCACGCCAGGTTGGTGTACCTTGCATTATCGTTTTCATCAACAAGTGCGATCAGGTAGACGATCCGGATCTCATCGACCTCGTTGAGGAAGAGATGAGAGATCTTCTCACAGAGTATGGTTTCGATGGTGCTAACTGCCCTGTAGTCAGAGGTTCTGCATACCTCGCAATGACAAACCCGGACGATCCTGAAGCTACAAAGTGCATCGACGAGCTTCTTGATGCAATGGATGCTTACATTCCTCTTCCGGAAAGAGCTGTCGACAAGCCGTTCCTCATGCCGATTGAAGATATCTTCTCAATTTCCGGCCGCGGTACTGTTGTTACAGGTCGTGTTGAGTCAGGTGTCGTTCACGTCAACGATCCTGTTTCAATCGTTGGTATCAAGGAGACTAAGGATACAGTTGTAACTGGTGTTGAAATGTTCAACAAGCTTCTTGATGAAGGCCAGGCAGGTGATAACATCGGTGCTCTTCTCAGAGGTGTCGATAAGAAGGAAGTTGTCCGTGGTCAGGTTCTTGCAAAGCCAAAATCAATCACTCCGCATGCAAAGTTCACTGGTGCTATTTACGTACTCAGCAAGGACGAAGGCGGAAGACACTCCCCGTTCTTCACTGGTTACCGCCCGCAGTTCTATTTCAGAACTACTGATATCACAGGTACTGTTACACTTCCTGCAGGTAAGGAAATGGTTATGCCTGGCGATCACACAGAGATCGAAGTTGAGCTTATCCACCAGGTTGCTATGGACAAGGGTCTCCGCTTCGCTATCCGTGAAGGCGGCAGGACAGTTGCTTCTGGTCAGGTAACAGAGATCAAAGACTGAACATAGTTTAATTTTTTACCGGCGGAGAAGTTTCCGCTTCTCCGTCGTAATTATGATTTTTGGAGATTTTTTTAAAATGGCAAATGAAAGAATTCGTGTCAGACTCAGAGGCTTTGATGTAGAACTTGTAGAACAGAGCTCAAAGTCAACAGTTGTTAAAGCAGGAGCGCAAGTATCAGGTCCAGTGCCTCTTCCGACTCGTATCAACAAGTATACTGTCTTGAGATCACCTCATGTTAACAAAAAAGCTCGTGAACAGTTCGAGATGAGAACACACAAGAGATTGATTGACATTCTGGATCCAACTCCTAAGGTTGTGGAAGCCCTTATGAAGCTTGAACTCCCTGCTGGTGTGGACGTTGAAATTAAACAGTGAGAAGTTGAGGTAAGAGATGTTAGGGCTTATCGGCAAAAAAATTGGAATGACACAGGTATTTGACGCCAACGGTGTTCTTACTCCTGTGACAGTAATTAAGATAGAGGACAATGTTGTTGTCGGAAACAGAACTGAGGAAGCTAATGGTTATTCAGCAGCAGTTCTTGCTTCAGGCGACATGAAGACAAGCCGTGCTACAAAGCCATATGCCGGACAGTTCAAGAATGCAAATTGCGATGCAAAGAGGACTGTAATGGAAATGAGAGACTTCGAGAAAGAGGTCAATGTCGGTGATGTGCTCGGTGTAGATATGTTCAAGGACATTACTTTTGTTGATGTCACTGGTGTTTCAAAAGGTAAGGGATATCAGGGTGGTATGAAGCGCTACGGTTTCGGAGGCGGTCGTGCAACTCACGGTTCCAAGTTCCACAGAGACCTTGGTGGTACAGCTATGTCCTCAACACCGTCCCATACTTTCAAGGGCAAGAAAATGGCCGGACATATGGGAAATGAGAGAACCACAGTTCAGAATCTGAAGGTGGTTGAAGTTAACAGTGAGATGCAGGTTCTTATGGTTAAGGGAGCTATTCCCGGCCCGGCAATGAGCACTGTTATCGTCAGAAAAGCGATTAAGAAGTAGTGGGGCGTAGAATGGAAGCAAAAGTTTATTCAACAGCAGCTAAGGAAGTTCGCACTATCAACCTCAACGATGAAGTTTTCGCAAGAGAAGTCAGTGATGGTGCTATCTACTATGCTGTAAACAATGAGCTTGCCAACCGCCGTGTTGGTACAGCATGCACTAAGACCCGCGCTGAAGTTAATTACAGCAATACTAAGCCTTACAAGCAGAAGGGAACTGGTAATGCACGCCGTGGTGACAAGAAGTCCCCGATCATGGTTGGCGGCGGAACAATTTTCGGGCCGAAGCCGCGTGATTATTCCTACACAATTCCTAAGAAAATGAAGAGACTTGCCTATAAGAGTCTTCTCAGTCTGGGTGTTCAGGAAAACCGCTTGGTTATTGTTGAAGATTTCACCAGTGAAGAAGGAAAAACAAAAGATCTCGCTCAGATCATGAAAGCTTTCGAAACTGAAAATCAGCGCACCGTTATCGTTATGAAGGATGATGATGCAATGCTCCGCAGGGCAGCAAGAAACATCCCATACCTTCATGTTCTTTCTTACGACAAGCTTTCCGCAAAAGAACTTCTCTATGGACGCAAGATTCTTGTTCTTGAGACTGCAGCAGAGAATCTCGGAAAGTTCTACGGTGAGAGATAAGAGGTAGAAAGATGAGAGCAGATCAGGTAATTATTAGACCTATTGTCAGTGAAAAATCTACACTGGCCAGAGAAGGTGAGTGCAAGAAGTACACATTCTGTGTTGACCCGAAGGCAAACAAGTTTGAAATCATGGCTGCCGTTAAGGAAATCTGGGGTGTTGATGCTACAGCTTGCAATGTAATGAATTTTAAGGGTAAGCCAAAGTTCTCAAGAGGAAAGGGTGGCTATATCAAGGGCGCAACCGCTTCTTGGAAGAAGGCTGTTGTTACACTGGCTAAAGGCCAGTCAATCTCAGTCTTTGAAGGCGTATAAGGAGAATAGAGAAAATGGCATTAAAAAGTTACAAACCATATACTCCGGGCCTTCGCCAGAAGACAGTTCTTTTAAACGAAGAGCTCACAGCTAAGAAGCCCGAGAAAAGTCTCACAACCAAACTCAAGAAGTCTGCTGGCCGTGATACTTTCGGCCGTATTTCTGTCAGACGCAGAGGCGGCGGACACAAGAGAGCTTACAGAATCATCGATTTCAGGAGAGACAAGTACGGAGTCCCCGGAACTGTCAGGACAATTGAGTATGATCCTAACAGAAGTGCAAACATCGCTCTTGTATTCTATGCGGATGGCGAGAAGCGCTATATCATCGCTCCTAAGGGGTTGACGGTCGGAACTCAGATTGTTTCAGGCCCGAATGCTCCTCTTACAGTCGGTAATTCTCTTCCGCTGAAAAATATTCCGCTTGGTGTCACGGTTCATAACGTTGAGCTGACACTTGGCCGCGGCGGCCAGCTTGTCCGCTCCGCTGGTGTGGGTGCAACGGTTATCGCCAAGGAAGGCGATTATGTCACACTCCGTCTCCCCTCAGGTGAAATGAGAATGGTATTCGCTGAATGCGCAGCTACGATCGGAGAACTCGGCAACGAGGATCACATGAATGTTTCTCTTGGTAAAGCAGGCGCTTCACGTCACCTTGGCAGAAGACCAAAGGTTCGCGGTGTTGCCATGAACCCGATCGATCACCCGCATGGTGGTGGTGAAGGCAAGACTGCTGCAGGACGTCATCCTGTTACTCCTTGGGGCAAGCAGACCAAGGGTGCAAAGACTCGCTCTAAGAAAAAGCCTTCTAACAGCTTTATTGTTAAGAAGCGCAAGTAGGAGAATGGCAAATGTCAAGGTCAATTAAGAAAGGTCCTTTTGTAGATGAAAGTCTTCTCAAAAGGGTTGAAGATTCAAATAAGTCTGGTCAAAAGCCGATGATTAAGACCTACTCACGTAGTTCTGTAATCATTCCTGACATGGTTGGTTTTACTATTTCTGTTTACAATGGCAAAACCTGGATTCCGGTATATGTTACTGAAAACCTGGTCGGACACAAGCTCGGAGAGTTTGCTCCTACAAGGGTTTTCCGTGGCCATGCATCAGATAAGAAAGGTAAATAAGGTATAAAAGATGGAAACTAAGAAAGGTTATCAAGCAATTGCCAAGTTCTTACTGGTATCTCCTTCCAAGGTTCGTCCTGTTGCTGATTTAGTAAGAGGAAAGAGTTATCCGGAAGCAGTAGCCATCCTGGAGGCAATGCCACAGAAAGGTGCACGCCTTATTCTGAAAGTTCTCAAGTCCGCAGGTGCCAATGCCTTGTACAGCAACAGGAAGCTGGATGAAGATTCACTCTACGTTGCTACACTCAAAATTGATGACGGTCCCCGTCTGAAGAGAGTGTGGGCAAGATCCCACGGAAAGAGAGATATTCTTCTCAAGAGAATGTCTCACATCACTGTAGTCGTAGATGAGAAGGTAGGTGAATAATGGGCCAGAAAGTAAATCCTGTTGGACTCAGGTTGGGTGTTAACAAAACCTGGAAGTCAAAGTGGTATGTAGATCCTAGAGATTACGCAGATACCCTTCACGAAGATCTCGTTCTCCGCAAGGCTCTGCTTGCTTGCCCTGAAGTTCAGGGTGCAGATATTTCCGATGTGGAAATCATCCGCAAGCCGCAGCGTGTTACTCTAGTTATTGCAACAGCACGTCCGGGCATCATCATTGGTGCAAAGGGTGCTAACGTTGAAAAGCTTGCTGAAAACATGCAGAAGCTTACCGACAAGAAGGTTCAGATCAAAATCAAGGAGATCAAGAAGCCTGAGGTTGATGCGCAGATCATTGCTCAGAATGTCGCAAGACAGCTTGAGAACAGAGGTGCATTCCGCCGCATCATGAAGAATTGCATTTCTCGTGCAATAGCCGGCGGTGCTCAGGGTATCAAGATCAAGGTTTCCGGCCGTCTCGGCGGTGCAGATATCGCAAGATCAGAGTGGATGAAAGAAGGCCGCGTACCTCTTCACACACTTCGTTCGGATATTGATTACGGCTTCAAGACAGCAAATACATCCTATGGTGCTATCGGTGTCAAGGTATGGGTATTCAACGGAGAGATCTATGCACATGCAGCACATGAAGAAGAAAGTGCTGGCGGTGTCGTAAGAAAGAAGCCTGCACAGGCAGATTCAACAAGGAGTTAGTGCCATGCTTAGTCCTAAGAGAATTAAATTCAGAAAAAAGCAGCGCGGTACACGTGACGGCGTTGCACATCGTGGTAACACTCTCAGCTTTGGTGAATATGGTCTTATGGCTACAGAGCCGAAATGGATCACAAACCGCCAGATTGAGGCTGCCCGTGTTGCTATGACTCGTCACATCAAGAGAGGCGGAAAGGTCTGGATCCGGATTTTCCCTGATATGCCTTATACAAAGAAACCTGCTGAAACAAGACAGGGTAACGGCAAGGGTGCTCCGGAAGGATGGGTGGCAGTTGTGAAGACAGGTGCTATCATGTTCGAAATGGGCGGTGTCGATGAGACTCTTGCAAGAGAAGCTCTCGCACTTGCAGCTGCAAAGCTCCCAATCAAGACAAAGTTCGTTTCAAGAGCTGTTCAGGAGTAATGTGATGAAGAAGAATATTAAGAAAATGTCCTATAATGAGCTCGTTGCAGAGCGCGACAAGCTCAGGAAAGAACTTTTGAATCTCAGAGTTGAGCAGGTTATGAGTCATCTCGACAACCCTCTTGCTCTCAGAACGGTCAAACGCGATATCGCAAGACTCAACACTCTGATTCATGCACAAGATATTGGCATTGCCAAGGCATCTAAGTAGAGAGGCTGGAAATGGAAGCTAGAAAGAAAACTTTTAACGGTATTGTAGTGAGCGATAAGATGGACAAAACCATCGTTGTCGAGGTTACCAATAGAACCCTGCACCCTCTCTACAAGAAGTACGTGAACAGTACCAAGAGAATTAAAGCTCACGATGAGAAAAATGAGGCTCATGTCGGTGACACAGTTCGTGTTGTGGAATGCCGTCACCTCAGCAAGGACAAATGCTGGAGACTTGCTCAGATCGTTGAGAAGGCCAGATAAGGAGATAATGTCATGGTACAGATGCAGACTTATTTGAATGTAGCAGATAACAGTGGTGCAAAGCGTGTGCAGTGCATCAAGGTTCTCGGCGGCAGCCATAGATATGTTGCTTCAGTTGGTGACATTATCGTTGTTGCAGTCAAGGACGCTCTTCCGAACGGAACTATTAAGAAAGGTGATGTTCTGAAGGCTGTTATTGTTCGTACTAAAAAGGAATACCGCAGACCTGACGGTACCTATATCAGGTTCGATGATAATGCATGCGTTATCATTGATGCCAACAATAACCCACGCGGTAAGCGTATCTTTGGGCCAGTTGCTCGTGAGCTTCGTGACGGATACATGAAGATCGTTTCACTCGCACCGGAAGTGTTGTAGGAGAAGACAGGATGAGACTTAAGAAAAACGACACAGTCAAAATCATTGCCGGAAAGGATAAAGGCAAGGTTGGAAAGATTGTGAAGATCAACCCGGAGACACAGAGAGTTATCGTCCAGGGTGCCAATATGGTATCCAAGACTATCCGCAGGAAAAGTCAGCAGGATAAGGGCGGTATCATGGTTGTGGAAGCTCCAATTCA
The DNA here is from genome assembly GCA_949285145.1 of uncultured Spirochaetales bacterium. Lineage (GTDB taxonomy): Bacteria > Spirochaetota > Spirochaetia > Sphaerochaetales > Sphaerochaetaceae > Bullifex. Next base: position 44,978 of record CASDXQ010000051.1, read on the forward strand.
TGTTTCAAATGTTGCTATCGTAAGCAAGGACAAGACAAGCAGAATTGGATACAAAGTAGAGAACGGAAAGAAAGTCCGCTACGCTAAGAAGACAGGAGAGGTGCTCTAGTATGGCAGAAAAATTTGTTCCTAATTTCAAGGTCAAGTATACAGAGACTGTTGCTCCTGAGCTTTTCAAGGAATTCGGCTATACATCCGTGATGCAGGTTCCTGCAATTGAAAAGATCGTTCTTTCCGTAGGCGTCGGTGAAGCTACAACCAACAAAAAGCTTCTTGATGCTGCTGCAAAGGAACTTGAGCAGATTTCCGGCCAGCATGTCGTTAAGACAAAGGCAAGAAAGTCAATTGCTAACTTCAAAGTTAGGGAAGGACAGGAAATTGGTGCTATGGTCACACTCAGAGGTGACAACATGTGGTATTTCCTTGAGAGACTTATCTCAATCGCACTTCCGCGTGTTAAGGACTTCAAGGGTGTTAATCCGAACGCATTTGACGGTCATGGAAACTATTCTCTCGGTATCACTGAGCAGATCATTTTCCCTGAAATCGATTATGACAAGATCGAAAGGGTAAGCGGTCTTAATGTTGCTATCGTCACAACTGCCAGAACTGACGAGGAAGCATTTGCGCTTCTCAAGAAAATGGGAATGCCGTTTGCAAAGTAAGGAGTTGAGAATATGGCAAAGAAATCTTTAATTATTAAATCAAAGAGAGAACCCAAATTCTCCACTCGCAGCTATAACCGCTGCAGAATTTGTGGTCGTCCTCGTGGCTATATGCGTAAGTTTGATATGTGCAGAGTTTGTTTCCGCAAACTGGCAAGCGAAGGCCAGATCCCTGGCGTTACCAAGTCAAGCTGGTAGGAGTGAGATATGGCAGTAAGTGATCCAATTGCAGATATGCTGACTAAGATTAGAAATGCTAGTCAGGCAAAGCATGAGAAAGTAGATATTTCTACAAG
>CASDXQ010000052.1 GCA_949285145.1 uncultured Spirochaetales bacterium
ATGTAATTACATTCTTTACAAAAAGATATATTGAGTTTCCCGTAAACTTGAAGTAAAATGGGACTATGGATAGCAAGAGTGGGAAACTTCAGTTCAGCATAGGTCAGCCGGTAGTCTACCCCCAGCAGGGACTCGGGATCATCAAAGACATAAGGGAAAGAGCTAAGGACGGACAGACCATTCGTTATTATGCAATATATCTGGAACCGACAGACATGACTCTGCTCATACCGGTGAACAAGGCCTGTGAGCTGGGTGTCCGCTCCATTGTGTCCAAAGATGAGGCGCAGAAGGCGATAAACTCGATGTCCTCCCGTATGGAACCCGTTCCTGCCGACTGGAAACTGCGCTATCAGAAAAATCAGGACCTGATCAGAAGCGGCACCATAGGGGCGATTGCAAAAGTGGTCCAGAGTCTGTACCATCGTTCAAAGATCAAAGAACTGCCTGTCCAGGAACGGAAGCTGTATGACAATGCGCTGTGTCTGCTCATTGACGAAGCCAGCTATGCGATGAAAAAGGACAAGGAAGAAATCTCAACTTTGATATTCTCCAATAAAATGCATATTCCGCCGTTTTCACTTGTGCTTACAGCAGCAGGCTCCTCCCTGCGTTTCTCATCATCATTTGCCGAGGGGGAAAGCGTGAAAAAGGAATTCCTGAAGATTGAGGGACACAGTGTGCTGTACAGGGCGGCCCTGCCGTTCTACCAGACTCCGGGTCTTGTATCTGTCGCAGTGACTTACAGGGAAGGCTGCGAAGACGAGACTTTAATCGCTCTTGAGGATCTTGCCGACATATCGGCAATTCCCCTTGTGTTCGTCAAAGGAGGAGAGACAAGACAGGAGTCAGTGCATCTTGCGCTTGAAAAGCTTGCCTCCCTGCCCGTCAGTTTCGATTACGTGGCAATTCACGACGGTGCAAGGCCGTATATAACACAGGAACTCATACTCTCGACACTTGCCGTCGCGGCAACACAGGACGCGGCCCTGCCGGGTCTTGCCGTCACGGATTCGATAAGGAGAATCGACAGGAACGGGCACATTGTTGAAATTGTCGACCGCAGAGGTCTTGTCAGGGTGCAGACACCACAGATCTTTCCTTTCAAAGGCATTCTCGAAGCCCACAGACTTGCAGGAAAAGACAACAGCGCAAGCGATGATGCCGAGCTTTACATAAAAGCCGGAGGAGAATGCACCATAGTCCCGGGGGATGAAAGGAATATCAAGATCACATTCGAACAGGATATTCCGGATGCAAGAGAACAGATACTGACTTATATTGAGGAGCGGCGTGAAGGCAGGAAAGAGAGAGAACACTCGCAGATGTTCCGCCGTTTTCTCAACGGCATGGAGGACAGGCAATGAGAGTCGGCACAGGTTATGATCTTCACCGCATGGTTGAAGGACGTCCGTTTCACCTCGGCGGAGTGATCATTCCCTCAGAAAAGGGAGAAGAAGCCCACTCTGACGGGGATGTTCTGCTTCATGCGCTCATTGATGCGATACTGGGCAGCTGTGCAGACGGGGACATCGGCTCCCGCTTCCCTCCCGAGGATGACAAGTGGAAGGATGCCGACAGCAGGATGCTGCTGAAAGCAGTACTTGATGATACGAAGGCGGAAATAATAAACATCGACGCGACGGTCTTTCTGGAAAGACCGAAACTCCGTCCTCATGTTGATGCAGTGAGGGCAAGCCTGGCTGCCCTTCTTGATCTTGATGTGAAAGCAGTCTCACTCAAGGCGAAAACTGCCGAAGGCTGTCTGGGGGAACTGGGAACCGGTGATGCGGTCGCCGCAGCGGTGACAATTCTCATAAAATGAACAACGGCACCTTCACGGTGCCGTTCTCATACGTCAGTGACTTATAAGCATGGTCTTGGGATCCAGCTTTACCTGCATCGGCTTTGGAACTTCCTTGCCGTGTGCCCTGACCACGGTCATGACGACCTTGTCTATCGCTTCCTGATAGCGGAGGCCTACCAGCACATCAATATAGCTGTAGTACTTTGCAAGTGTATTGGGAACGCCGTATTCGTCATATACGACATCGGGATTTACCGGTGATACACTGAACCAGACTTCAAGATTCATTTCCTTTGCGAATTCACGGATCTTTACGATATCCTCTTCATCGGCAACGGTAAGCTTGTAGCCGTCAAAGAGAATCGCATCTGCTGCGAAGCTGCCCTGCTCAATGAGGGACTTGAGTGAAGAAAGAACCTTCTCTATGGAAATCTGTGTCTGAGAGAAGTTCATGACAACTCTGTTTGCAAGAATGCTTGCATAGACATTATGGGCATCATCAAGAGACTGAACTTCTGCAATCTCCTTGAATACTTCCTTATACCAGTTCATGACATGTTCAACATTGCCTGAGAACGAGACATGAATCACATTTTCGCCTCTGAGGAGCTTGTCGGTTGCCAGGTGAACCAGACATGCAGTCTTGCCCACACCGTGTCTTGAAACGATAACACCGAGATTACCCTTGCCAAGACCACCGTTGATAGCATCATCAAAGACGCGCAGCGGGCTGATTTTGTTTAATTCTTGGATATCCATATAACGTACCTCCAATTTCTGTTTAGTCAAATTATAACATGGTTGAAACAGGAAACAAGAAAGAAATGTCATAAAAGCGCTGTTTTTACGCCCTTGAGATAATCTGTCATGCAAAAACTGTTCTCAAAGTGACAATTGTGCCGCCTTGACGACACGGGTCAAGACTTAATAATATTACTGCATATATATCTCTCAAGGAGGTTCAGATAAACCAAGTGGACGAAGGCCCTGGCAATGACCCTTACAGTAGTTGCCCATCAGTTTTTTTCTATCTAATTCATAAAAAGATGCTCCTCTGAGGCATGACTGCCTTTTCTTTTCAGATAATCACCAGATACACAAAGGAGCATAATAAATGATATCAGTACCAAGACAATTGTTAATACAGGCGTTTTTCATATTGGTAAACGCAATATTCGCCGGCCTGGAAATGGCCATGGTTTCTCTCAGTCCGACAAAACTGAAAATGCTGGAAGAAGAGGGAGACAGGACGGCAATAAAACTTCTCAAAATGCTTGAAAACCCAGCAGGGTTCCTTTCCGCAATACAGATTGCGATCACCCTCTCAGGATTCCTCGGCTCCGCATTCGCTGCGGACAGCCTCTCGGAACCGCTGACAGACTGGATCATCTCACTGGGTGTCGACAGCATTCCGTATTCGACGCTTAACAGCATTTCCGTTGTATTCATAACCATAATACTCACAGTCGTGACCATAATCTTCGGAGAACTTGTCCCCAAGCGCGTCGCACAGCAGAAAAGCTATGAGATGGCCAGAATATTCCTCAAGCTGCTTCAGGCGATCTCCACGATATTCAAGCCTGTCATCTGGATCACGTCAGGCTCTACGAACCTGATCCTGAAACTTCTTCACCTGAAGACCTCAAGCGAGGATGACGCGGTATCTGAAGCGGAGATAAGAATGATGGTCGAATCCGGCGGCGACAGCGGAACCATTGAGGAAGATGAGAAGGAAATGATCCAGAACATCTTCGAATTCAATGACATCAATGTCTCTGAGATCATGACCCGCATCGGAGATGTGAACTATTTCAGCGTGGATGACGATGACGAGACAATCCTTGCAACCATCAAGGAAAGCGGCAACTCCCGCTACCCTGTGTATGAAGAGGATGTAAACAACATAATCGGAATCCTCAATGCAAGGGACTTCCTTCTCAACATCAACGAAGGCAAAAAGAAAACAGTACGCGAAATGCTGCGCAGTGCATATTTCGTTCCTGAGACGATAAAGGCTGACCAGCTGTTCTCGGACATGCAGAAGAAGAAGGTCCATATCGCAATAGTCATTGATGAGTACGGAGAGACCAGAGGCATCATAACACTTGAGGATCTTCTTGAGGAAATCGTCGGAAATATCTATGACGAATTCGATGAAGCCGAGGCTCCGGAAATCGAGAAGCTCGACGTCAACCGCTGGAAAGTTTCGGGAACACTGACGATTGAGGATCTTGAAGATGAACTGGGCGTGAAGATTCCCGAAGACAGGGACTACGACACAGTCGGCGGCATGGTATTCTCCTGCCTGCATGAAATACCGGAAGACGGACAGACCTTCACTGTTGAAGTGAACAGCCTGCGCATAACGGTCACCAATGTTGAGGACAAGAGGATCACACAGGCCGTCATCGAGAAAATAGATCCCAAAGCGGAAGAAAAGGCAGAAGAGGAGAAGAAAGAATAAACTTACTCTCCGACAAGCTGCAGTATGCCCCTGAGAAGCATGCGCCATGCATCCAGGGGCTTTTTCATTCTCTCCGCATAGTTCATTGAATAGACAATAAGAAGAAAAGAGCTGAAAAAAGCATCGATATCATCCTTGTCGTCAATAGCGAACAGATTGAAGAGTTCCCTGAAAAAAGACAGCAGTTCCTTTCTTTCATTCATATATATATCTTCTTCTTTCTTCCGCGAGAGAATCTGCATTTCTTCCTCATTAAGCAGCCGGAATATTCCTCGTTCATAGATATTCTCAACAAGATATGTGAAAACCGTCGTCAGACTTGTGACAATATGGTTCTCGTCCAGCTCCTGCAGCATTGCCATCATCTCATCCTGCATCTGATGTCTGAAAGACACGAGCACATCAAAGAAAAGAGCTTCCTTCGTCTCATAGAAAAGATAGAATGTTCCCTTCGGAATCATGGCAAGTTTCACAAGCTCGTCAACACTCGTGCCCTTCACCCCTTTGTGAAACAGGCTGCGCTCTGCATGAAGGCGGAGGTCCCGTTTTATGTTCGCCTTCTCCACTTCACTGTATTTTTTCGGCACATTCACCTCTTTTTGACTGAATTTATTTATATAGTCAGTAAAACACGGTTTTTGCCTTGTTTTCAAGTAAAATCAGAACAATATTTCAAAAATTTTCCTTTATTTTTCCTTTTTCCTGCATCATACTTGAGCCATAAGTTTCAAAAAGGAGTAAACAACTACAAATGGCAACAGTAAAACTTGAAAACATTTGCAAGATTTACGACGGCGGCGTAAAGGCAGTTGACAATGTAAACATCGACATTGAAGACAGAGAGTTCTCGTAGGTCCTTCTGGCTGCGGTAAGTCAACCACACTCAGAATGATTGCTGGTCTTGAAGATATTTCATCCGGTACTCTTACCATTGACGGCAAGGTCGTCAACGATGTTCCGCCCAAAGACAGGGATATCGCAATGGTATTCCAGAACTATGCTCTTTATCCGCACATGACTGTTTATGACAACATGGCATTCGGACTCAAGATCAGAAAGTTCGACAAGGCAGAAATCGACAAGCGTGTAAGAGAAGCAGCAAAGATCCTCGACATCGAACAGCTTCTTGAGAGAAAGCCGAAGGCTCTCTCCGGCGGTCAGAGACAGCGTGTTGCTGTAGGACGCGCAATCGTCAGACAGCCAAAGGTATTCCTTTTCGACGAGCCTCTTTCAAACCTTGATGCAAAGCTCCGTGTTCAGATGAGAGCTGAGATCAGCGGCCTCCACCACAGGCTCAAGGCAACAATGATCTACGTTACACACGATCAGGTTGAAGCTCTTACAATGGCTGACAAGATTGTCGTCATGAAGCTCGGTGTCATCCAGCAGATCGGCGGACCGCTTGAACTGTACAACAATCCTGATAACAAGTTCGTTGCAGGCTTCATTGGTTCACCACCGATGAACTTCGTTACAGTGACAGTAAAGGAAGCCGGCGGCAGAATCCTTGTCGATGAAGGTACATTCACCCTTTATGTCACAGATGATCAGGCTAAGGTTCTCAGACCATACCTTGGCAAGCAGGTCACATTCGGTATCCGTCCTGAGGATGTTGAGTTCACTCACACTCCTGAAGCAGGTAAGACAATTGACGGACACGTATCAGTTGTTGAACCTCTCGGTGCTGAAACCCACGTCTATGTTGCAACAAGCACAGCAAAGGTTATCGGTAAGATCGACGGTACAGTCATTCCTAATGTTGAGAGCAAGATCAGCCTCATTCCTAACATGGAAAAGGCAAAGTTCTTCGATATCGACACAGAACTTGCAATCCGCTGATCAGGAAAAGCCTGACAACAGAAAGAGAGCCGCATCGGCTCTCTTTTTTTGCATACGGAAAAGTAAAGAAAAAATGCTCCACACAAATGTGGAGCCATATATTTAAGATAAGAAAACATTGTCAGAAAAGCGCGTTGTATATGACCTCAACTGCCCTTCTGCAATCCTTGTCATCAACACCGATCAGAGTTGTGACATCGGAAGCGCCGTAATTAAGGCTCTTAATCGCGATACCGGCATCTCTCAAGGCCGCAGATGCGTCAATGAAAGCCGTACTCTCATCCATAGTGCCTACAAGGCCGAGAACAGCAACATCCCTTTCAACGGAAATATCATCAAGAGAGAAATCTTTCTTCAGACGGGCGCACATGGCAGAAAGAACGCTGTCACTCGCCTGACTGCTCTCAAAGTACCAGACGATGGAGTCAATGCCGAAAAGGGAAAAACTCGGACGGACTCCTGAACATCATGAGCTTTCTGATCTTTATTCTGCTGAACCCACCCTTTCCAGAGATTCCTATAAGACTGCGGCTGCTGCTTTCCGCCCTGATCATCGTACCGGGAGCATCAGGTTCATTCGTATTCCTGATGTTTATCGGAATCTGAGCTTCGATCACTGGAGCAATGGCTTCCTCATGGAAGACTGATGCTCCGACATCACTCAGTTCCCTGACCTGCTTATAGGTAAGCTCGCTGATGACTCTGGCATTTTTCACAATTCGCGGATCAGCTGCATAAATACCGCTGACATCAGTCCAGTTCTCATAAAGCTCTGCTTTTGCAGCACGGGATGCTATGGCTCCCGAAATATCACTGCCGCCGCGGGAGAAGGTCTTGATCACACCCTCTGGAGTGGAACCGTAAAAACCGGGAATGACATAACGCCCCCCATCTGCAAAACGCACTGACAGACGTTCATATGTAATCGGGCTGACCGTACCGTCGGAATTTATGACGATATAATCAGCAGGATCAACGAATTCCCATCCGAGATATGCGGCAATGATAAGACCGGAAAGATATTCGCCCCTGCTTGCCGCATAATCTGTGCCTCTTCCGGCATCAATACCCTGTCTGATCTCGTCAAGTGCAGGAATAAGTCTGCCCTCATCAAGCTTCAGTCCCTTTGCGATAGAAAGATAGCGATCCGATATCTTTTCGAAAACCGGACGGCAACTTCTGTTCTGCTGTGCCAGACGGTTGCATTCATAAAGGAGATCCGTAATCTTGTCATCACCGGTGCTACGTCTGCCGGGAGCACTTACAACAGCAATTGTACGTCTCTTGTCAGCATCGAGGATCGCCTTCACCTTCCTGATCTGCTTGTCATCTGCAACAGAAGATCCGCCAAACTTGCAAACTATCATGGGCATTCTCCATAAAATGTGAATTAATTTTTTTCAATGCAATCCTATATAAAAGTTTTCCATTACGCAAGAGCTTGAACGCAGATGTCCTGATTCATACATTGGAATCCAATTTCATTTTATTGACACAAAATAAAATTTCTCTTAAAAAAGGTATCCATGCAAAAAGAAAACATTATGGCAACCGAGCGTATTCCTCGTCTCATCATGAAGATGTCGCTTCCTATGATGATGAGCATGCTCATTCAGGCTCTTTATAACGTCGTAGACTCTATTTTCGTAGCCCGCTACTCCGAAGCGGCACTCACAGCAGTATCGCTGGCTTTTCCTCTGCAGAATCTGATAATCGCATTTGCAGTCGGTACAGGAGTCGGTATAAACTCGATTCTGGCAAGAAGGCTCGGCGAGAAAAGGGAAGACCTTGCAAACATGGCGGCAAACACAGGAGTGTTCCTGGCATTCATAACTTTTGCCGTTTTTGCATTCATCGGTCTTTTTTTCGCACGCCCGTTCCTCAGTATCTTCACTGAGGATGCAGAACTTCTCGAACTGTCAACGCAGTATGCCCAGATCTGCCTGTGCTTCTCATTCGGATGTTTCATTGACATCGCGATTGAGAGAATACTTCAGGCAACCGGAGATTCATTCCACCCTATGATCATCCAGGCATCAGGTGCAATCACAAACATCATCCTTGATCCTGTTTTCATCTTCACATTCGACATGGGTGTCGCAGGTGCGGCAATCGCCACAGTGATCGGGCAGTGGGTATCAATGTTCCTTGCCATCTTCTATGTGAGGAAGAATCACTATGTCAGGCTGAAATTCAGCCAGATGAGACCCAACAGGAGGATCATCAAGGACATCTATGTCGTCGGTGCCCCTTCAATCGTAATGAACAGCGTCAGCACGGTGCTGGTATCGGCACTCAACGGAATACTGATCCAGTTCTCAAATACGGCAGTGAGCGTCCTGGGTGTCTATTATAAGCTCCAGTCATTCGTATTCATGCCCATCTTCGGTCTCAACAACGGTCTCATACCGATACTTGCATTCAATTACGGGGCAAGAAGCAAAAAGAGAATGATGGACTCAATGCGCTACGGCATTGTAATTGCTGTGGCAATAATGATTCTGGGCACGCTGATCTTCCAGTTCTTCCCTTCCCTGCTCCTTTCATTCTTCAATGCAGGCGAGGAAATGCTGGCCATCGGCATACCGGCAATGAGAATCATAAGCATCTGTTTCATTCCGGCAGCGTTCTCCATCATACTGATCTCATCATTCCAGGCGACCGGATTCGGTATCGCATCTATGATGGTCTCAATCATAAGACAGCTGGTAGTTCTCCTTCCATGTGCATATATCCTTGCAGAGGTGATGGGAATCAGCGGAGTATGGCTCAGCTTCACTGTTGCAGAAGTTTTCGGCCTTGCATTCGCAGTGATCTTCTTCATGTATGTATATAAGAGGAAGATCAGGCCGCTGGACACACCTGTTGCGTAATTTTATTCATGGATTTTCTGATTTTTGAATAAAAATGCAGAAAATACTTGACCAAGCATGCATAAAATTACATACTGGGGCAGATTTGATAATCAAGGGAGAAAAAAGATGAAAAAAATTGCTTTTGTTCTGATTCTTGCTCTTGCTGCAATCTGCCCTGTTTTTGCAGGCGGTGCAAGCGAGGATGACGGTGTATACAATTTCGCTACAGATGCAACATGGCCTCCATTCGAGTTCGTTGATGAGAATGGAACCCTCACAGGTTTTGAAGTTGAGCTCATTCCTCTTATCGGAGAGCATGTAGGTGTCCAGATGACTGTTGAGAACATCCCATGGGATACAATCTTTGCAGGCCTTGCAAACGGACAGTATGACGGTGTTGCATCAGGTGTCACGATAACGGATGAGAGAAAGCTCACAATGGACTTCTCAACTCCGATTGCAAATCAGGGACAGGTTGTGGTTGTCCTCTCTGATTCTCCGATCCAGAGTGCAGATGATCTCACAGACGGCGCAAGAGTAGGTGTCCAGATCGGAACGACCGGAGACTTCGCACTTGACGACTTCGATGTTGACAGAAGACAGTATGACGATATAGGTCTTGCAATCCAGGACATGATCAACGGCAACCTTGAAGCCTGTGTCTGTGACTCCCTCATCGCATCAGATTTCGTCCTTGCAAACGAGAACTATTCAGGGATTCTCCGCGTTGCGGGCAAACCGTTCACTTCAGAAGAGATCGCAATTGCCGTGCAGAAAGGAAATACAGAACTTCTTGATCTGATCAACAAAGGTCTTGAGATGATGATGGAAGACGGTTCCTTCGATGCGCTCAAGGCAAAGTGGAACATCCTTTAAGTATAATCTGGAAAAAGGAGAGGAGTTTCCTCTCCTTTTATTATGTTTAAATTTTTATGCATATTTTATGCATAAATACTTGACCTTATATGCATAAATTTTCATAATACGCCTATATTATACAGAAAGCGGAGGTTTATTATGAAAAAGACTTTTCTTGTTTTACTTGCTCTGATCTGCTCGTTTTCCCTTTTCGCCTCAGGTGCAGGCGAAGATGATGGATATACATTCGCAACAAACGCCAACTGGCCTCCTCTTGAATATGTTGATGAGAACGGTGACATAGTCGGCTTTGAAATCGATCTCATAAAGGCAATGAGTGAGGTTACAGGCGTTCCGATGGATTACGTCAACACTTCATGGGATACAATCTTCGCTGGCCTTGCAAACGGGCAGTATGACGGAATTGCAAGCGGTGTTACGGTAACGGAAGAGAGAAAACAGACGATAGACTTTTCGCAGACCATCTATCAGGTCACACAGTCGATCCTCACGCTGAAGGAAAATGCCGATCTGACGGATGCACAGTCCCTTTCAGGGAAGACGGTCGGCGTCCAGATGGGAACGACAGGTCATTTCGCTATGGAAGAGTATCCGGAGGTTGAGATAAAGGCATATGAGGACATTGCGCTGGCAATCGAGGATATGATCAACGGCAACAGCGACGCGGTGGTATGCGATTCTGTTATTGCATCTGACTATGTTCTTGCAAACGACAACTACAAGGACATGCTTGCTGTTACCGGTACAGCAAGCGAAACGGTCGAAGATATTGCAATTGCGGTTGAGAAAGGCAACACAGAACTGCTTGACCTTATCAACACTGCTGTTGATACTCTCAGAGAAAGCGGACAGCTTGAAGAGCTGTATGCTAAATGGAATTTGATTTAAGGAAACAGGTTTTATGGATAACAACCAGATTGATGAAGCCCTGAAGGCGGAAAGCATCAGGAAAAAGGTACTTTCGGTTGATGTTGCCGCGCTTAATGATAAGAAACCCGCGACCATCACCATGACTGATGGCCCGCTGATTCCGAAGAAGGGTGAAAAACATGTTCTCTCTTCCTGGAGAGTGACGTTTATCGGGGCAATCGCTCTGCTGCTTGCCCTGATAATCTTCAAGCCGGAACCATACAGACAGATCTTCATTGTCTGTATCCAGGGCGCTCCTGTTACGTTCCAGGTCACTGTATTCGCAATTATCGGAGCAGTCGTGATCGGTACCTTCGCAGGACTCGGCTCGGTATCAAAACACCGCTGGATCAACATGATCTCCGGTGTTTATGTTGAACTGATAAGAGGCATTCCCCTCCTCGTTCAGCTCATATTCATCTACTATGCACTCGGCCGGTTCCTGCATCTGGAAGGCATGCTCGCTGCGATCATCTCGCTGTCAATCTGCTTCGGCGCATATATGGGGGAGATCGTCAGAGCCGGAATTCAGGCAATTCCCAAAGGACAGACAGAGGCAGCAACTGCACTCGGCATGAGCCGCAGCCAGACATTCATCCATGTAATCCTTCCCCAGACAGTGAAGGTAGTCCTGCCCGCAATCGGAAACGAATTCATCTCAATGCTCAAGGATTCATCCCTCGTAAGCCAGCTTGCACTTGCCGATATCCTGAGAAAAGGAAGAGAGTATATTTCAAGAACCTTCCTTTCGCTTGAGACAATGCTGATTGTCGCATTGATATATCTTATACTCACCCTTGTGCTTTCAAGACTGGTGGGCATGCTTGAGGAGAGACTGCATAAAAATGGCTAAGATTGAAATACATGACCTGTGCAAGGATTTCACTGCAGAAGGAGTGAAAACGGTGCATGCAGTCAAGCATGCAAGCCTGACTGTGAATGACGGAGAAGTTGTTGTCATCATCGGGCCAAGCGGCTCGGGAAAATCAACACTGCTCAGAAGTGTGAACAAGCTTGAAGAGCCTACAAGCGGTTCAATCAGAATTGACGGAATTGAAGTAACAGATCCCAGGACCGATCTGAGGAAAATAAGGGAAGAAGTCGGCATGGTGTTCCAGTCATTCAATCTCTTTCCCCACCTTTCCGTTCTGGACAATATAACGCTTGCCCCCCGCAAGGTGCTTAAGATGAACAAGGCTGAGGCGGATGAGCTTGCAATGAGTCTTTTAAAACGTGTCGGACTTGAGGATAAGGCAAAGAGCAGACCGAACCAGCTTTCAGGCGGTCAGCAGCAGAGAGTTGCCATTGCACGCTCGCTTGCGATGAAGCCCAAAGCCATGCTCTTTGATGAGCCGACCAGCGCTCTGGATCCCGAGATGATAAAGGAAGTTCTTGATGTCATGCTTGATCTTGCAAAGGAAGGAATGACAATGCTTCTGGTCACGCATGAAATGGGATTCGCAAAAGCAGCTGCGGACAAGATCATATTCATGGATGCAGGTGAGATAATTGAAACCGGAACTCCTGATGAAATTTTCAGCAATCCGAAATCAGAGAGAACGAGAAGCTTCCTGAATCACATCCTATGATTACTGTACAGACAGCCGGCCTTCCGGCTGTTTTCTTTTTGTATCTTGTGTTTGTTTGAACTAACACTTTCCGAAAACAATCATAATCATTATTCTTTGTTGTCGGAGGCACATTGATGCTTGAATTGAATAATATATCATGGAACACTCCCGATGGAGTGCCGATACTGAAGGATTTGTCCCTCAGTATCGAAAATACAGGATTATCCGTAATAACAGGTCCCAACGGCGGAGGCAAGACCACACTTGCAAAAGTCATTGCGGGACTCATCACGCCGGATAAAGGAACAATAGTGCTGGACGGAGAGGATATAACGGGTCTTGACGTCACGCAAAGGGCGAAAAAAGGCATAAGCTACGCCTTTCAGCAACCGGTAAGATTCAAAGGACTCACGGTCAAGGATCTTCTTTCACTCGGAAGCGGAAAAGCACTCAGTGACGCCGAAGCATGCACCCTGCTTGCAAAGGTAGGACTGTGCGGAAGGGACTATAAGGACAGGGAAGTGAATGCATCACTCTCAGGAGGAGAGATAAAAAGGATTGAAATCGCATCGGTTCTCGCACGGCCTTCCCGCCTCGTGATCTTCGATGAACCTGAAGCAGGAATCGATCTCTGGTCATTCACAGGCCTTATCTCAGCATTTGAAGAAATGAAGAGGGAAAAGAAAGCCTCCCAGATCATCATCAGCCATCAGGAAAGAATCCTTGATGTCGCCGACAGAATAATAGTTGTTGAAAACGGCAGTGTTGCAAAAGACGGAAGCCGCAATGAAATCCTTCCTTCCCTTGTATCGATTCCGTCATGTCCGATGATGACGAGAGAGGAGGAAAAACTATGAAAGAAAGAGATGAGCTTCTTGAACTTATTTCCTCATGGGATGAGATAAAGAAAGAAGGCTGTGCACACAACATAAGGGAAAACGGAAAAAGCGTTGAAAGAATGTCCAGCGAACATATAAAGATCGAACCCAAAGCTGACGGCTCCGGCCTTGATATCCATATCGCACCAGGCACCAGAGGTGAAAAAGTCGCAATTCCCGCCTGTGTCACTGCTGCTGACATAAATGATCTGGTCTATAACGACTTCTACGTAGGAGAAGATGCCGATGTCAGGATCATCGCAGGCTGCGGCATCCATGTGAACAACGGGGAAGAAGCCCGTCACAGCGGCATCCACCGTTTCTTCATGGCAAAAAACAGCAAAGCTGTATATGAGGAAAAACATATAGGAAAAGGCGGCACACGCGACACGCGGAGAGTCATTGATCCGGTAACTGAAGTCTATATGGAAGAAGGAAGCAGTCTTGAAATGGACACAAGTCAGCTTGGCGGTGTTGACAGCACGAGAAGAGTGACAAAAGCCGAACTCGCAGCCGGTGCACGGCTGGTGATCAGAGAACATCTGCTCACCGCAGGAAACGAAAAGGCATTTACCGAATTTGAGGTCACCCTCAACGGTGACGACTCTGCCGTCGATCTTGTCTCCAGATCAGTCGCAAGGGATTCTTCCTATCAGGAATATAAATCCGGGATTACAGGCAATGCCCGCTGCACCGGTCACAGTGAATGCGATGCCATCATCACAGGAGGCGGCAAGGTGAATGCTTCCCCTGCCCTGTATGCGGCAAATGAAGATGCAAGTCTCATTCATGAGGCTGCAATCGGCAAGATTGCAGGAGAGCAGATAATGAAGCTCAGGACATTCGGGCTGAGCGAAGAAGAGGCAGAAGCAAAAATAATTGAAGGTTTTCTGAAATGAACCCTGAAAGGGAGGAGGTCTTATGTGCCTCCCTTTTGTCAACGACCTTCAGGACAAGCCCAATGTCATTAAGTTAAGCAAACTGTGTTCTAGTATGCGTATATTTGGGTTATGAGCAATTATAAGAAATGCATAGAGAGTGAA
>CASDXQ010000053.1 GCA_949285145.1 uncultured Spirochaetales bacterium
ACAGCAACCTCAACTCCCTGTATTGTTAAATGCACTAACATACTTCAATACCTCCTACTCGACTGAGATTGCCGAGAACTTACAAGTCTGACGGCATACACCGCACTTGATACATGCAGCCTGATTGATTGAATGCGGCTTCTTCAGCTCGCCTGAAATAGCACCGACAGGACATTTTCTGGAACATGCGGTACAGCCGATACACTTATTCGGATCAATCTGATAGCGGATGAGCTTCTTGCACTTTCCGGCAGGACACTTCTTGTCTTTGATATGAGCCTCATATTCTTCAGGGAAGTAGCGCAACGTGGAGAGAACCGGATTCGGCGCCGTCTGCCCGAGTGCACACAGGGAACCTTTCTGCATTGCATGTGAAATCTGCCTGAGTTCCTCGATATCCTCTTCCGTTCCGTTTCCGATTGTGATCTTGTCAAGAATATTGTAAAGACTCTTTCCGCCGATACGGCACGGGAAGCACTTTCCGCAGGATTCATCAAGAGTGAATTCCAGATAGAACTTTGCAACGTCTACGATACAGTCGCTGTCATCCATTACGATCATGCCGCCGGATCCCATCATTGAACCGATTCTCTGAAGACCGCCGAAATCGATAGGAGTATCAAGATTCTCTTCTGTTATGACACCGCCGGAAGGGCCTCCTGTCTGCACGGCCTTGAACTTGCGGCCGTTTGCTATGCCGCCTCCGATGTCAAATACTATCTCACGGAGGGTTGTTCCCATAGGAACTTCGACAAGTCCGGAGTTGCATACCTTTCCTGTAAGAGCAAAAACCTTGGTTCCGCGGCTGTCCTGCGTACCGATCTTTGCAAATTCGGCACCGCCCTTTGCAATGATGACCGGAATGTTGGCCCATGTCTCGACATTGTTGATTACGGTCGGCTTGCCCCACAACCCCTTGACGGCCGGGAATGGCGGGCGGGGCTGAGGCATGCCTCTGTGGCCTTCAATTGACTGAAGCAGAGCTGTCTCCTCTCCACAGACGAAAGCACCGGCACCAAGACGGATCTCGATATCATAATCAAAACCGGAGCCGAGAATGTTCTTTCCAAGCAGACCAAGCTCCCTTGCCTGCTTCATTGCGATCTCAAGGCGGTGAATTGCAAGAGGGTACTCAGCACGGATGTAGATATACCCCTGATGTGCACCGATTGCCTTTCCGCAGATTGTCATGGCCTCAAGCACGGAATGCGGGTCACCTTCAAGTGTGGAGCGATCCATGTAAGCACCGGGATCACCTTCATCGGCATTGCAGACAACATACTTCACATCGCCTTCAGCCTGCTTTGTGAAATTCCACTTCATCCATGTCGGGAAACCAGCACCGCCGCGGCCGCGCAGTCCTGAAATCTTGACCTCTTCGATGATGTCGTCCTCGCTCATTTCAAAAAGAGCCTTCTCAAGGGCAACATATCCGTCTTTGGCAATGTAATCATAAATATTCTCGGGATCGATCTCACCGCAGTTTCTCAGAACAACACGGAGCTGCTTCTGATAGAACTGAATGTCCTCAACTTCCTCAAGCGGCTTCTTCGGAGTCTTGTTGTAAAGAAGTCTCGTAACCTCGCGTCCCTTGATCACATGCTCTGCGATAAGATCCCTGGCATCTTCCGGTTTGACCCTCACGTAAAAAGAATCTTCAGGAAGGATTTTGACAATAGGCCCCTGCTCGCAGAAGCCGAAACATCCTGTCTTTATTACCTGTACCTGATCCGCCACCCCCTGGCTTTTCGCTTCTTCAATGAGAGTCTTATAGATCAGGTCGGATTTTGATGATTCACAGCCTGTTCCGCCGCAGACCAGAATATAGTTCTTGAATCCCATCTTAAACCTCCAGCTTGATTTGGTGGTCAGTCAGAATCTTACCTGCGATGATATGTTCATCGACAATCTGCTTTGCAAGCTTCGAATCCACCTTGCCGTATGCGACAGCCCCGAGGGCTGGTGTGTAAACTTCCACAATCGGCTCCATCTCGCACTTTCCCTGACAGCCGGCCTGGGTCACAATGACATTATCGAGGCCTTTTGCTTCAATTTCATCAACAATGCTGTTGAGTGTGAGTTTAGCTCCTGCATTGATGCCGCAAGTTCCCATAGCCACTACCACATGGATATCCTTGCCGTGAATATTGCGCTTTGCGATGCGCTCGCTTTCATCCCTGCGCAATGTTCTAAGTTCTTCTAATGACAGTTTTGCCATATTAAAAACACTCCTATTTTCCTAAATCAGTCAAAGAACTCAAAGTCTCTTTTCATTCTCGTGATGCTGCTGCTCCTGTCCAGAGGCCCCTTGTCTGCCATCTCTTCAGATCTGTAAACATAAGACATTCCGTTCTTGAAAATGTTCACGCTCAGGCTGACAGATGATGCAAAGCACATGGAAAAGAGGAAAGGAACAACATTGCTGAGTTTTGTTTTCAGCTTCAGCGGGTATGAATAGGAAAGACATGTGTATCCGCCTTTTTTCTCCAATACCGCATCCGCACATACATTTTTCAGCAGGCTCAGCCCTCTTCCTCTGTTATCTCCTTTTGAAGAACAGCCAGGTGCGAAAACATCACAGCCGCTCTCATACTTTCCGTCATCAAGGACATTCACCTGCACCTCATCATTTTCCTCCCGGTAGGTGAGGATTATCCTGGTGCACCCTGCCTCAATGCCGTTTTTCACGCCTTCGAACAGAAAATCCTCAACATCCATCAGCTGAATTTGTCGAGAATGCCCGGAATCTGATCCTTTGTAACCTTGCCGAAAACCTCACCTCCGATAGTCATTACAGGTGCAAGTCCGCAGCAGCCGACACAACGAACAGCCTGAAGCGAGAAAAGCCCGTCTTCAGTAAGGCTGTCAACCTTGAGCCCTTTGAGTTTCTCAAGCTCTTCCACAATGATGTCGCCACCTTTGAGATAGCAGGCAGTACCCAGACATACCTGAATGTTGTACTTGCCGGGTTTTGTAAGCTTGAAGAAATGATAGAATGTAAGGACTCCCCAGATTGTGGACAGAGGCACATCCAGAAGACGTGATACTTCGTCAGCGGCTTCTCTTGAGATGTAACCGAGCTCAGATTGCACCTTGTGAAGAACCATGATCAGATTGCCTGGTTTTGTCTTCCACTCGTCAATAAAACTGAGCAAATCATCAGAAAATAAATTCTGTGACATTTACTCCTCCTTCTTCATTCACATAGATAGGGCTATTTTAAAAAAATAAGAAGGGAATGTAAATGCATTTCCCCAGATAATGTCTGTGTATAGAATATGTAGAAAGAATACAGTCCGGTTAATTGACCAGAATTGCATTTCAATGTTACAACATTCACATAAAAGAGGTTAAAAATATGAATAATGACATGCTTATCAGGGTTACACGCTATTACCGGGCCTTAAATAGACTCCGTTCAATCGGTCTTGAGAAAGTTTTCGCACATAACCTTGCCGATGCAGCCGGAGTTAGCGCCGCAGTGGTCCGGAAAGATTTCTCGCAGCTTGAGATACATGGCCAGAAAAGAGGCGGTTATGAGATAACTGACCTGATTGACAAACTGGGGACAATACTCGGCAAAGGAGATGAACAGCATGTCATAGTTGTCGGATGCGGACGTATCGGAAAAGCTCTCATGCATTATGCAGGATTTGAACCGGACGGAATAAAAATAGTTGCAGGTTTTGATAACGACCCGATAGTATACTCGGATGCAAGCCAGCCCATACCTGTTTACCCCATGTCTAGACTTGACGAAGTCATAAGCGCACTCAAGGTGAATGTGGCAATCATCACAGTGCCGGAGAACTCCGCCACCGACATCTATGCCCAGCTGCTTGCCAGCGGAATCACGGGAATCATGAACTTCTCTCCCGTGACACTCAAGCCGCAGAGGACGAAAGACGGTGTGATTCCGGTTGTACACAATATCAACATAGGACTTGAACTTGAACAGATCTTCTATGAGCTGAAATTTCCCAAATCATGAAAAAAAGAATAAATATATTTAGTCAGTCCGAATTACAAAACATGACAGGCGGGAAGGAGGATGCATGCCTTCCCGTATTTTTTACTCAAGTGACAGATTGCGTGCATAACTGAAAAGGTACTGCTGACAGAGCGCAGGATAAGGATTGAAATAGTCAATGGTCTTGTCAGGATAGTATTTTGCCAGCACTTTCCTGATCCAGACATCTACAGGGAATGCTTCAAAGCGGTGAAAACCGAAAAGGAGGATGCAGGAAGCAACTTTCTTCCCTATTCCATTTATCCTCATAAGCTCCGCTTCAGCATCTTCATACGGGAGAGTCTTTATCTCATCAAGAATGTATGATTTCTCGATCGCATCCATTATATATCTGTCACGGAAGCCCACCTTGAGTTCCTTCAGCTCTTCAATACTCGTACGGCCAAGCTCGGAAGGAGTCGGAAACGAGTAATACCCCTTCTCCACTTCATGTCCGTAAGCCTCGCACAGCCTGTTGTAAAGCCCGGTTATCCTCTTGATATTGTTATTCTGGCTCAGTATGAAGCTTATCAGGGCAATCCATGGATCCTGTCTGAGGATACGAAGATACGGAAACTGTCTTACGGCAGAAGCCAGTATATCATCTTTTGACGAAATGACTCTTCTGGCTTCATCATAATCAAAATCATAATCAAAATATTCATTAAGGAAAGGATCTGCATTGAAATCCTCAGCACATCTGACCCTGTAGACTTTTTCATTCAGCACAGCAGAAAAACAGTCTCCTTCATCCTTCCAGCTGAAAGACTGTCCGCCTGTAAGTATCTCACGAAGCTCTTCCATGGCCAATATGATTGCCCAATCAGAGACAAAGCGTCAACCTGACAGGAAAGTGATCGGAAAAGCCCTCCTCGCTTTCAGGATCATAGCGGGATGGTATTCCGTTCATCCCTGATGAGGTAAGTATGTCAAGGCTGAAAGCAGATAAATTCACATACAGGCTTTTATTGAAAAGTATCCTGTCATAATCGAAAAAAACGCCGTTGTAATAATATGTGCCGTTTCCGTTCAGAGGAAGAGAAGAGTCAAGAAGAGGATCATAGAAGTTCATGCTGTCCAGCCGTTCTGGTTTATAACAGACCGGAATTGAAAACTCTTCAATGATCTCTCTGCTGGAACAGGGGTCAAGCATTGTCAGCATATCATCAGGACAGATGCCCGGTTCACTGTTGAAATCGCCGAGTATGATGACATTTGCCGTCATTTCAGATTGTACGAGGCTGTTTATAAGTGATGCGGTATTCTTCCTGTCTTCTCTGTTTTCCTCATCATCTCCGCTGTTGCTTTTCGCATGCAGTGTGTAGATTATCAGCTGATGAGCGTCAATGAGAAACTCACATCTCATTACAAGTCTTGACTCTCCGCTGCCATGCACACTTACTGATACCGGATTATATCTACTTATAAATCCTACCGAAATAGGATTATTTATATCTGCAACAGCGTAATAAAGATATCCGCGCCTCCTCAGAGATGAGTTCAGGAGATCTTCCAGCACTTTTCCGCTCTCAATTTCCTGGAAAAAAATGATATCGGCATCAAAATCATTTTTCACGGCTTCACGGAGTTTCCCTATCCGTTTTTCATACTTTGCACGGCTCCAGCCTTCATAACGGGAATACGGAGAAAACTCATCGCCGTCCTCGATATCATCAAAGAGCGTCTGACAGTTGAATGTCACAATTGATAAAAGTCCGTCATCATATGCTGAGAGTGAAGGATCGCATGAACACAGCATCAGGATCAGCAAAAACGGCAGTATTGATATGATTTTCACAAAAACCTCCCGAACTATATACACAATCAGAAGGCAATCCGGCTAAATCCGGCTTTCTACAGATATATGTCTTTAAATTGGAAAGGCTTTCATTAAAAAAGGAGAGGTGTGCGGCCTCTCCTTTTCAATCACATAATCTCAGTTCTGGATTTTATTATCCTGCTTATAAGTCCGTATTCGACAGCTTCACTGCTGTAAAGCCAGTGATCACGCTCAGTATCGGATCTTACATCCTCAACGCTTCTCAAGCAGGCATCAGCAATGATTCTGTCAAGTTTTTCCCTCAGCCTTTCAATATTCTGGGCATGGATCATGATATCAGAGGCAACACCCTTCATGCTTGAAAGTGGCTGATGAATGAGGTATGTAGAATTCTCCATACCGAATCTGCGTTCTGCCGGCACTGCAAGGAGCACAAGAGATGCGGCAGAGGCTACAAGCCCCGCACCGATCATGGTAACCGGAGACGAAATGAATCGGACCATATCATAAATTGCGAAACCGGCATCAACATCACCGCCCGGGCTGTTGATATACATTGTAATCGGATCACTGCTTTCACTGTCGAGCACCAGAAGGTTTCTTATGACCTGATCAGCACTTTCCTTGCTGATCTCTCCTGTAAGCATGACAGATCTTGTCTTGAGCAGCCTCTCATTGAGAGAAGGATCCTGTGGGAATTCTTTCTTCTTTTCTTCACTCATGCCTTTGAGTATAATGAAAACCTGATGAAAAGAGAAGACGAAACAAAAAAGACAAAGTGCGCATCTGTCGCCCCGAGCGTAGGGAAATCGACACTCATAAACACAATCTGTGAAATGAAAGTCAGCATAACTGCACCAACTCCGCAGACCACACGCAATGCAATAAGAGGAATATACACTGATCAGAGAGGCCAGATCATCTTCACAGATACTCCGGGCTACCACCTCGGCGGAAAGGAAATAAACAGGAGAATGCAGGAGATCACCATAGCAAGTCTGGAAGAAAGTGACATGGTGCTCTATCTTCTGGACGGTACGAGAAGCGCAAGAAGCGAGGAAGATGCAATCACTCAGATACTCTCAAAAATAAAAGTCCCTGTAATCGCAGTCATCAACAAATGCGACATACTCAGACCAGAGCAGATAGAAGAAGCTGAATTCTACCTCAGGCATAAGCTGGAGAGTGCCACAATTCTCAAAGCCAGCGGGCAGGAAGACAGGGGCGTTGATGAAATACTTATAGAAATCTTCCGCCTTGCACCATGCGGAGATCTTCTGTATCCCTCTGACAGCTATACTGATCAGGATCTTGAGTTCCGCATTTCCGAAATCATAAGGGAAAAGACAATAAACCTCCTTACAGATGAACTTCCCCATGTCATATACGTAGAGGTTGCAGACATTGAATACAACGCAGAAGAACAGAGTGTGTGGGTCAGAGCCTTCATCGTCACTGAACGAGAAGGTCAGAAAGGAATAATAGTGGGAAAAGGCGGAGAGAACATAAAACGAATCAGAAAGGAAAGCTTCAAGGAAATAAAACGCATTTTCCCCGGATCCTCGCTCACCCTTGACCTGAGGGTCAAAGCTCAGAACAAATGGAGAAACAATCAGGTCGTACTTGACAGGATCTTCCGATAATATGAAAAAATCCTGTTCTGCCATAGGTTCTGCATCCCCGTTTTAGCCAAAAACCGACATTTCCTTGTATAGAGATATGGAACACAAAAAGAGTTCCGAATCTTTATTACAGCGGAGGTTCCGCATTGACAGATGAACT
>CASDXQ010000054.1 GCA_949285145.1 uncultured Spirochaetales bacterium
GGAAGCTTTCACCCTCAGCGACATACCGACCATTTCAGAGACTGTTTCCCTGTCCTTTTTCAGTATCGCGTTTCTGTTCTCTACCAGAAAATTGTAAAGATCATCATCCTCCGTGAGGAAGGCGTGCTTTATGACCTCCCCCATTCCGCTGATGAATTCCTGCTGGGGAAGAGTTCTCAGGCATGCGCTTGAGATCAGCACGTCCTTTGCCGGATAGAAGGTTCCGATCAGGTTCTTTCCTCCCTTGAAGTCAATCGCGCTCTTTCCTCCGATTGAGGCATCGACCATGCACAGGAGAGTTGTCGGCACAAGAATGAGGGAACAGCCCCTCATGAATACAGAAGCCGCGAACGCCGTCACGTCACACACCACCCCGCCTCCGAAGCCGATGAACACGCTGTCGCGTGAAAGATGCGCATCCAGAGCCGCCGATATTATCTTCTCGATCGATGAAAAGGTCTTGTTCTTCTCTCCGCTTGGAAGGATCACGCTGTTTGCCGGCAGGTTTGTGAAAAGAGATGCGCTGTTGGAATCGAAAACCCACAGCACCCTTCTGCCGTAAGCTGAAAGCTTTGCTGAAAGCTCTTTTATCGTCGAAAGGAAATATATATCTGTCTTTCTGCCGTTAAGCAGTGTCACCGTGAAATCTGCACCCATATCCGGAATTGTATGAAATCTGAAAGGTTTTTAACAGAGGAGAGGAGAATTTTTTCAAAATATTGAACAACGAAGCTGCAGTCTTTCAATGCGGAACCTAGCTTTGCCATGATACTTGCATATGAGTCACGATCTGCGGCAGAATAGGCAGGTAATGAATGATTTCCACTATTTCGACAATGCGGCAACCACGAAAATCTGCAGAGAAGCTCTTGATGAATATGTGAATATTTCCCAAAACCATATGGCAAACCCTTCCGCACTCTACAGCGAAGGAAGGCAGAGCAAGGCCATACTGACGTCTTCAAGGGAAAAGATTGCAGGATATCTTGGAGTGAAGCCCTCAACTCTCTTCTTCACGAGCGGTGCCAGCGAATCAATAAGCATAGTGCTTTCATCGCTCCTGTGGGCAAAGCGGAGCGGTGAAGTCATATTCTCGTCAATCGAGCATGAAGCCGTTTCATCTTTTGAGGGCCTTCTCAGGGAAAAAGGATGGAAGGTGAATTACCTCAGTGCAAAAGGCGGTTTCGTTTCTCCCTGTGAACTGGAAGCCAGGATCACGGCCGACACAAGGCTTGTCGCCATCATGGCCGTAAACAATGTGCTGGGCACGATACAGGACATAAAGTCGCTTGTGAAAGTCGTAAGGCAAAAGGAAAAAGAGTACGGAAGAAGCATTTTCTTCTTCTCAGACTGCGTCCAGGCACTCGGAAAGACCGGTTTCTCTCTGACTGATATGGATGTGGACGGAGCATCCTTCTCCGCCCACAAGATAAACGGACCGCGCGGCACAGGCCTTCTGTACCTGAAAAAGGGCCAGATACAGGTTCTCAGCCATGCCGGAGGCCAGGAAGGCGGAATCAGGGGCGGTACGGAGAATCTTCCCGCGATTGCCGCTTTCGCAAAGGCGGTTGAGCGCCTTAAGACATGGGATGAAGAAAAAATACACGGCTTCAACATCATGATGAGACAGGCTCTTGAAGACTCGAAGATAAAAATACTCTCCCCCGATCATGACACAACTGACTACATACTCTCACTTTCATCCCCGCTTCCAAGCGAAGTGGCGATCAGGATGCTGCAGGACAAAGGCTATCTTGTCTCATCGGGTTCTGCCTGTTCCAATAATGCGCGCGGCAAGGCGGAGGCGGTCTTCCGCGCTGCCGGTCTCGCACCTTACGCAGGAGGAGCAATACGTGTATCATTCTCATGTGACAATACACAGGAAGAAGTCAGCGGACTGATCCGGGCACTTAAGGAATTATAGAAAATGGCAAAACTGCTTTATCTGATAAAAGAAGGTGAAATTTCACTGAAAGGTCTCAACAGGGGACTTTTCGAAAAAAGACTCAAGAACAACATAAAGGACAAACTGCGTCCCTACCGCTCCACGACTGAGCGTCAGAAGGGACGCCTCTTCCTTTTCGTAGAGGAATCATGCCCGAAGGAAAGAATCGAAAAGGCTCTTTCCACCACATTCGGCATCGTGGGATACGCTCCTGCGCTGATGTGCGAGAAGAAAGTCGATGTAATAAAGGAAAAGGCACGCCGGATGCTCTCATCAATGGATCTTTCAGGAGCGAAGACATTCAAGGTCATCACAAAAAGGGAGGATAAAAGCTTTCCCGTACACAGCTATGATCTTACATGCATTCTTGCCGAAGTCGTCCATGAAGTGGCAGATCATCTTACCGTGAACCTGAAGAATCCGGATGTGGTCCTTCACTGCGAGATCAGACAGCAGGCCTTCCTGTACACAAATGATGCTGAAGGCGTGAACGGACTTCCGGTCGGCACGGCAGGACGCGGTCTCCTGCTCCTCTCCGGCGGCATAGACAGCCCGGTTGCAGGTTATGAGATGGCAAAGCGCGGCCTCAAGATGGACTGTCTGTATTTCCATGCATACCCATACACAAGCGACGAGGCGCTTGAGAAAGTGAAGACTCTTGCAAAGGAGATCGCCCCCTACCTCAACGGCACAAGACTCTTTGTCGTACCTTTCACCGAAGGTCAGCTCAACATAAAGGAAAAGGCGGCAGAAGATGCCACCACTCTCATGTTCAGGGCTGCAATGATGAAGACTGCAGGTCAGGTAGTCTCAAACGAGCAGATGACATGCATCGTCACCGGAGAGGCGCTGAGCCAGGTCGCATCACAGACGCTTGCGGCAATGAGCTTCACGGACAGCATGTCGGACTACCTCGTGCTCCGTCCTCTTGTTGCTTTCGACAAGCAGGAGATCATAAACATAGCAAAGAGAATCGGCACATACGGCACATCCATCCTCCCCTATGAGGACTGCTGTGTCATATTCTCTCCGAAACATCCCCTCACAAATCCCGACAAGGACGAGATGAGGAAGCAGTATGAATCGCTGGGTATGGAGAGTTTCATCACTGAAGCCCTTGAAAACACGAAGATCTATTCGTACAACGCGAGGGGTGAGGAGACAGGTGTGTGGAACTACGGAGAGGGAACAGATGAAAACGTATAGCAATGTTTTGCTATGTTGGTAAAACAGAACGAATTAGATCAAAAATACAACATTTGTAAATAATATTTTTTTGACTTTTTAAAAACATTTTTGCCACATTTTTCGATAGGGGCTTTCCCTGCCAAGCCCTTTTTGATTATTTTATCTTGTATATGTATCGAGTGGGTATAGATATCGGATCTACAACTATTAAAGTTGTAGTCCTTGATGAAAACGGGAATATTGTTTTCTCGGTATATGAAAGACATTTATCAGAAATCATCGATAAGACAAAGGAAATGCTGGAGAGGATTCTTCCCATCACGGGAGATGAAAAAGTAAGCATAGCCATTTCCGGCTCCGCCGGCATGGGGCTTGCCACAGACTGCCGCATTCCCTTTGTACAGGAAGTATATGCGACGCGCAATGCGGCAAAGCATTACATCCCCGATACCGATGCCATCATAGAGCTCGGAGGCGAAGATGCGAAAATACTCTTCCTCACAGGAGGGCTTGAAGTCAGGATGAACGGCAGCTGCGCCGGCGGAACCGGTGCATTCATCGACCAGATGGCAACACTGCTGGGCATCGGACGCGATGATATCGAGTATTATGCAGGCAAGGCGACCCAGACCTATACTATCGCAAGCCGCTGCGGTGTATTCGCAAAAACGGATGTCCAGCCTCTCATAAACCAGGGTGCGAAAGTTGAGGACATAGCGGCATCGATCCTCGAGGCTGTCGTGAACCAGACGATTGCAGGTCTTGCACAGGGCCGCAGGATCAGCGGAAAAGTTGTCTACCTCGGCGGACCGCTCACCTTCATCCCGACTCTGAGGAAGAAGTTCGACGAGGCGCTGCACACAACGGGAATCTGTCCTGAGAACTCTCTTTATTACGTAGCACTCGGAACCGCACTGACAAAGAACTATGATCTTCTCACAGTGCAGGAATGCATTGACAGGATCGAATCCTATTCAGGAGAAGGCAAATACGTCCAGTTTGATCCCCTTTTCAGGGATGATGACGATTACAGGGCTTTCAAGGAGCGTCATGACAGGGACTGCGTAAAGTCAATCGATCCGGCATCATATGTCGGTAAAGGCTATCTGGGAATAGATTCCGGCTCGACCACCATCAAGATGTGCATCATCTCGGAGAACGGGGAGCTGCTGGTGTCAAGATACAGCCCGAACAGCGGAAACCCCGTACAGGCTGTCAAATCATTCCTCACCTCTTTCTATGAGAACTTCCCTTACATTAAACTTGCGGGAGCATCTTCAACCGGTTACGGTGAGGATCTCATGAAGGCAGCCTTCCGTCTGGACTGCTCCCTTGTTGAGACTCAGGCTCATTTCATAGGTGCCCGCTTCTTCCTTCCCGAAGTCGACTTCATCATCGACATCGGCGGTCAGGACATGAAATGCTTCAAGATAAGGGACGGCAACATCGATGACATCTTCCTCAATGAGGCATGTTCATCCGGTTGCGGTTCGTTCCTCCAGACTTTCGCTGTAGCACTTGGAAAATCCGTAAGCGACTTCGCAAATGAAGCCATAAAGTCACAGCACCCTGTCGATCTCGGCTCGCGCTGTACCGTATTCATGAATTCATCTGTCAAGCAGGCACAGAAAGACGGTGCCCTGCTGAGTGACATTTCCGCAGGACTTGCCATTTCAGTCGTGAAGAATGCGATCTACAAGGTCATAAGGGCAAGCAGCGCAGAGTCCCTGGGACGCCACATTGTCGTTCAGGGCGGAACATTCCTCAACGATGCTGTGCTCAGGGCTTTCGAGAAAGAAATCAAGGCTGATGTCATAAGACCGAACATCGCGGGACTGATGGGTGCCTTCGGAGCCGCACTTTATGCGAAGAGACACAGTGAGGCGGAGGGAAAGAATGAATCCACGATCCTCACTGAGGGAGAGATCGAGGAACTCACTCATGATGTGAAAAGCGTCAAGTGTCAGGGATGCACCAACCACTGTCTGCTGACTATAAACACCTTCGCCGGCGGAAGAAGACTTGTCAGCGGCAACCGCTGTGAAAAACCAGTCACGAAGACGAAGGTCGTGGATGCCGAGGAAAGAGACATATATGCATACAAGCAGGAATTGTTTGATGAATATGCCGCAGCGAGGAATCCTGGTGCAAAACGCGGGACGATCGGCCTTCCCATGGCTCTCGGAATGTGGGAGCTTCTGCCATTCTGGCACACCCTTTTCACAAAGCTCGGCTGGGATGTCGTCGTTTCCGACAAGTCAAACAGGGAGCTTTACGTAAAAGGACAGGCAAGCATTCCCTCCGACACGGTGTGTTTCCCCGCAAAGCTGATGCACGGCCACATAGAGAATCTTCTGGACAAGGGAGTGGATGCGATCTTCATCCCGTGTTCAAGCTACAATGTGGATGAAGAGAAAGGCACGAACCATTTCAACTGTCCTGTCGTCGCTTATTACGCGGAGGTTGTCCATTCCAACATGGACATGAGAGGGAAAAAGCTTTACTACCCCTACCTCAGTCTTGAGAATGAGAAACATCTTGCAAAGCGCATAAGCGAAACATTCTCAATACCGAGGAGAGAGGTCGTCAAAGCCATACGCTGTGCCTTTGACGAACTGGGAGAATACCACAGGAAAGTCGTGAAGAGAGGTGAGGAAATCGTTGAGAGAGCTCACAGGGACGGCAAGAGAGTCATCGTCCTGTGCGGAAGGCCGTATCACGTGGACAATGAGATCAATCACGGAATCGACCGCCTCATCCTCTCCCTTGATGCCTATGTCATCAGCGAAGACAGCATCAGCTACAAGGAGAAGAAGCACGATGTGAAAGTCCTAAACCAATGGACCTATCATGCCCGTCTTTACGATGCAGCTTATTACGTGAGGGAACGCGATGATATGGATCTTGTCCAGTTCATTTCCTTCGGCTGCGGCCTTGATGCTGTCACAAGCGATGAAGTCAGGGAGATCCTCAGGGAAAAGGACAAGATATACACAATGGTGAAGATTGATGAAATCACGAACGTGGGTGCAGTGAAGATCAGGCTCAGAAGTCTCTTCGCCGCACTTGAGGAGAAGAAATCAGATGCCTAGCGTACCATTCACGAAGGAGATGAAGAAGGACTACACCATCCTTATTCCCAACATGTCTCCCATACATTTCAACATAATGAAGCAGCCCTTCCAGCTTTACGGCTACAAGGTCATCCTGCTGGAGAACTCTTCCCACACAGT
Organism: uncultured Spirochaetales bacterium; assembly: GCA_949285145.1. GTDB lineage: Bacteria > Spirochaetota > Spirochaetia > Sphaerochaetales > Sphaerochaetaceae > Bullifex. Next base: position 6,367 of record CASDXQ010000054.1, read on the forward strand.
CATTGAAGAAGGACTGCGCATTGAAGAAGGACTGCGTTATGTCCACAACGACATGTGCTACCCCGCCCTTCTCGTGATCGGACAGATGATCGACGCCATTCACAGGGGAATATGCGACCCGGACAAGTGCGCGCTCGTCATCAGCCAGACTGGCGGCGGCTGCAGGGCCAGCAACTATTATTTCCTCCTGATAAAGGCACTGGAAAGAGCCGGCTATCCGCAAATCCCCGTAATCTCGCTAAACCTTCAGGGAATGAACAAGAACCCTGGCTTTGAAATAAAGCCGCAGATGCTCCTTCAGGTTCTCTCAGGTCTCATCTACGGCGACATGCTCATGCTGCTGTCACACCAGGTCAGACCGTATGAAGTCAGCAAAGGCGACACTGACAGGCTTGTGGAGAAATGGACTGAGTATCTCGGGGAATGCTACAGAAAGAACAAAGGATATCTCGGGCATTACATGAAGAAGAATGTCAATCAGATCTCCGATGATTTTGCGGCAATCAAGGTTGACAGAAGCAGGAAAAAAGTCAAGGTTGGCGTCGTGGGCGAGATTTACCTCAAATATGCCCCACTTGGAAACAACAACCTCGAGGAATTCCTTGAAAGCGAAGGCTGCGAGGTCATGCTCCCTGCCCTCATAGGTTTCGTCCTCTATGGTTTCTCAAACGGCATAAAGGATGCCGAGTACTACGAGTACTACGGACGGGCAAAGAAATATGCGTTCTTCATGAAGCATTTCGGCATGCCTTTCATGGCACACTATGAGCACCTCATCGAAAAGGCAATCACACGCCACAAGGAATTCGTCCCCCCTGCAACCATCAAGGAACTGAGCCAGTATGCTGAAGAGATCATCAATACAGGCTGCAAGATGGGCGAAGGCTGGCTTCTGACTGCGGAAATGGTCGAGCTCATAAAGAAAGGCTACTCTAATATCATAACGACACAGCCTTTCGGCTGTCTGCCCAACCACATATGTGCAAAAGGCATGATAAGGCCGCTGAAGGAAAGATATCCTGAAAGCAATATCGTTCCCATCGACTATGACCCTTCCCAGGCAAGAGTAAACCAGGAGAACAGAATAAAACTGATGCTCTCGGTCGCAAGAGAGAGACTTGATGACGAGCTTGAAAAGGAAAACAGAAAGAATGCCTGAAATGACGACAGCTTCCGGCCGGAAGCTGTTTCATTCAAGACAAGCTCAAAGCGTTATTATGTGATCTTCATTCAGAAGCCAGACGGCATAAAGCGGAATTGATGCAATACCGTCCTCAAAGCCGAAATTCCTTGTCGACAGCCTTATACTGAGTTCCGGCCTGAAATGCTCTCTGTACACGGACAGACTCCTTGATCTGACATGTTCACCTGCTTTGACTTCCACCGGTATGATCCTCTTCCCGCTCTGAATCAGGAAATCTATTTCGGCTTTTCCTGATGATTCCCAGTACAAAAGAGGAATATTGTTTGCAGTTAAAGAACAGGCTGCATAGTTTTCAGTCACTCCTCCCATAAACCGTTCCCCCAAACCGGAAAGAACAATTTCCTGCGGCATTGCGGAAAGAGATATAAGCAGACCGGTGTCAAGCATGTGAACTACCACCACCTTAAAAGGTGGAAGCTTCGCCCTTCAACGGTCCATGACAATCGAGATTGCCTTTCATGAAGGCCTTTTCAATTGCTCTGCGGATCTCAGGTGCGCTTGTTTCGGTGCGTCCCACACCTACATTGTTTTCATAGAA
>CASDXQ010000055.1 GCA_949285145.1 uncultured Spirochaetales bacterium
TCTCTTGTTGGCAAGCTTCTCGTATTCCCTTCTGATGAGATGCCTTGTAGCATACCAGCCCCTGAAACCCTTCTTCTGTCTTGCAAGCTTCTTCTGCAATCCCTTAAGGCGTCCCTGTTCTCGGACTGTTATGTCATACTTCTCTCCTTCAGAAGTTGTTATTGTTGTCTTTATCCCGAAATCAAGCCCAAGGTCAGGCTTATGTCCGGTTTCTGTCTTCTTTTCATTCACCGAAACATAGCATGTGAGCATGAGATATATTCCTGACGGCTTCTTCACAAGCTTTGCATTTGCATATCAGCACCATATGGAATCTGCTCCATGCCGAAGACTCGGATCGGCCTTTTGATTCCAGCGATATGAACTGTATTCTTATACTTTCCGTTCTTATTTCCATCGGAACCATAGCAAATCCAGTGTGTATCCCTGTACTGGTTGAGATCAATGGAGTCGTAAGATGATCTGAACTTCAGCTTCCCGTTCTTCTTTCCTGTCTTATTCCGCTTTGCAGCAAGTGATGCCATGTCACGTTTCAGTGAGGAATACACCGACTGTATGAATTTCGCAGGTATCGTAAGATTACGGTTGACTGTATTGCCATCCTTGTCGAGTGATGTGATGTCTCGTGTCTTCGTATCGAACGATTTGAATGTCTCTGTGTCAAGCGCAATGAGATGGTTGCATAGCCATCTGCATTCGGTGAAGTATAGGAAGAGCTTGTTCTGTTCTGCCTTGTTCAGACACTTTAGATCAAGCTTCATCTCTACGACTAAAGGACGCATCGAGGCATGACGGAGACGGGTCTCCCTACCGCGCTCTCTGATAACCATGTTCTTTGCCTTGCGTCCAAAATCGTTCATAATTTATTATAACATAATGTAATACGGTTAGCAATACATTCGGCAATTCATCTCCACCCTATAGAGGATGGAGTCCTCTTGCCGATTTCACGATAGATCATGCGGCCGAAGGAATGTATCTTAGCATTGTCTGCGGGATATGATCTCTCCATCACTTTCATAGTTTCAGGAAGAGATGATGCATCAATGAAAAAGAGTACGCCGTCTTCTTCTCTTATGAAGATGGCGACATGAGTCACATCATCGCTGACGCCGTCAGTGAAAAAGATCAGATCTCCGGCAAGCGGTTCTTCAACAGGCAGCGTGTACTCATCCCACAGTTCGTATGCCGTGGTGTCATCAAAAAGCAGATGATGACCATGCCTTTCAAGCACAGTCTTATAGACATTGATGACGAAGCCGCTGCAATCCACAGAAGGATCATCCTCCCACCAAAAACTCTGGCCGCCCCACTCATATTGAATGCTGGTATAGTTCTCCGCCTCCGCAATCAGCTCGGATCTGAAAGACAAAGGAAGCTCAGACATATGGGTGCAGGATGAAAGCAGTACAAGAACAGCAAAAAGCAGAAAAAGTCTTTTCATACTTCAAAAAAAGAAAACCGGCAGCATCAGATGAGCCGCCGGCATGAATGACATGATGCCTCAGAATTTCTCAAACTGATCAACATCAAGAACGAAAACCGTTGCACCGCCCGCATTTGTGGGGACAGTCACATACGGTGTGCCCACCCCATTGCTTGCCCTTGCCATTGAAGGCGCCACATAAGGCATTTCATCAATCCTGTGCCCTGCATATTTCTTTATAATCTCAAGAACATGAGGAACCTTATCGTCTTCCGTTCCGACTATGACAGAGGTATTGGTCTTCTTCAGAAAACCGCCTATGGTGCTCAGTCTGGTTGCGAAGAAGCCTGCCTCATTGAGCGCGGTTACCGTAATATCTTCATCAGCCTTGCTTATGATAGCGAATACCATTTTCATAAGATCCACCTCCTGATATATGAATTATAATACAAAATAAATCAGTTTTCCAAAAATTCTTTGAGAGGCACAAGAATCTTCTCACCTTCCATTCGTCCGATCTGATAGACTCTCTCAAGCTCATCAGGGTCATGCACGACCGATTTTATGTTTAGAGCCTCAGGCGGACGTATGGCAAACACATCACCCTCCTTCTCTTTTCTCCTTATCTCATCAAGACGGGCGTTGTATGCGTTGTGCCTGTCTTCCAGCACCTTGACATACATAGGATATTTTCTCCCATACAGCCTTCTTATGAGAGGAAGCATGCTGTTAGGCTGCTTGACAAAGCCTTCCGGCTGCGTGAGAAGAACGACATTCTTACTGAAACCTTTCTCTTCCATGAAATCAAGCGGAATGGAATCTGCACTTCCCCCGTCAAGATAGGGAGTGCCGTTTATCCTGACAATTCTGGAGACAACCGGCATGGAGGCAGAGGCCCGGTACCAGAGAAGATCCACATCTCCTCCGCTTTCGGACTTGAAAAATTCGCACTTCCCGCTGATCATGTTCGTCGCGCCGACATAGAAATTCACCGGACTTTTCTGAAAAGTCTCCCTGTCGAATATGTCAAGCTCATATGGAAGCTTGTGATAGCCGAAGCGCGCACCGTAAATGTTGCCGGTAAGAAGCCACGAGCGCAGTGAACAGTAACGCCAGTTGCGGCAGAACCGCTTGTTATAGCGTATTGTGCGTCCTATCTGCCTGGATTTGTAATTGCAGCCGAACACAGCTCCGGCGGAGACTCCGACACAGTTGCTGATATATAAATCGTTTTCCATCAGTATATCGAGGACACCGGCGGTGAACATGCCACGCATGGCGCCTCCTTCAAGCACAAGGCCGACATTATCGTAATTCATAAATAAGAAAATACTTCTTAAGTGAAGATTATTCTAGTCATGTGTGTTCTTCACAAGCACATCGCCTTTTTTAACCACAGTAGAACCGGATGGGATGATCGTCCTTCCGTCCCGGAGGATCATCAGGACAAGATCCCTGGATTTTATATCCTTCAGCATCTTGCCGTTCCACGGATGATCACGGCCGACACTCTCCTCGCTGAGTGACACATTTGTCTCGATATCAGGCTTTGTAAGCGCCAGAATCAGCTTGTCGCCTTTCTCAAGCAGAGTATCTCCCCTGGGCACCAGAGTCGAACCATTCCTCTCGATTGCGGCGACAATTGAGGAAGGGGGCATGGAAATGTCCCTGATCATGCACCCGGCCCATGATGAACCGTCTGCAATCTCAAGCGGGATGAACTCGATGCTGCTTTCCTCGTAATCAGTGAAGGTCTTCAATACATCCTCTTCCTCATCAATCATCCTGAGCTTCAGTGCAATGAACGGAAGCAGAGTGCCCTGCACCAGAAGCGAGACAAGGACAACGAAGAAAACCGTGTTGAAAACAGAACCGTATGTATAGCCCCCGGCTACAGTCACCACTATGGCAAATACGATGGATGATGCACCGCGCAGTCCCGCGGCGCTGATGACAACCTGCTGCCGCCATGGGAAGCGGAATGGCAGCGTCAGCAGGGCGACAGTGAGCGGACGGGCTATGAGAATCATGAAGAGAGACATCAGCAGACCCATCGGAATCTGGCCCGGAAGCTCTGAAGGAGTTGACAGAAGACCGATGAGGAAGAAGATGAGTATCTGCATCATGCCGTTGAATGCATTGAAGAATGAAACAAGATCCTTCTTCCCCTCCAGCTTCAGATTGCCGAGGATTATGCCTGCAAGGTATGCACTCAGATACCCGTTGCCGCCGATCAGAGACGGCAGTGCATATGAAAGGATCGCAACTGCAAGGATGAAAATCGGTGTGAAGCCGTCAGGAAAGCTGAACCTTTTCAAAAGCTTCCATGCAGCATATGCAAGCAAACCTCCTGTGATCAGTGCGTAGACAATCTGGCTGAAAACGCTGTAGAGAACAGAAAGGAAGGAAAGCGAACCGCTCTGCCTTATCGAGAGGAATATGATCACGAGCATGTATGCTGCCGGATCGTTGCTTCCGCTTTCCATTTCCAGCAGCGATGAGGTGCCGTATTTCAGTGAGAGTCTCCGGCTTCTGAGGATCGAGAACACTGTTGCCGCATCCGTTGAGGAAAGCACAGAACCCAGCAGAAGAGCATCCAACCAGTCCATTGAAAAGGCGAAATGGCAGAAAACACCCGTCAGGAGAGCTGTTGAGACCGTGCCTGGAAACGAAAGCAGCAGAGCAGGTACGGCTGTCTTACGCGCAGCCTTCCAGCTGGTGCCGAAACCGCCGTAGAACATGATGAATATAAGGGCGGCGGAGCAGACCGAATTGGTAATGTCGTAGTTTTCGAAGTCAATGCCCAGAAAACCGTCGACACCGACAGCCATACCGAGTGCCATGAACACAAGCAGCATGGGAATGCCGGAACGGGACGAGATTCTCGAAGCGAATATTGCGGCGATCATCACAAGCGCCGCGAAGACAAGCACAACATTCATGTCCATGGCAGAAATTCTCCGGTTTTTCTCAAAGCATAATGGAAAAAGCGGAAATAGAACAGAAGGAAAATGCGAAAAGGAAAAGAGAAGACAGTGATCTCAGACTTGAAGTGAATTGTGCAAACAGCTACTCTATTCACCATGAGGGGAAAGCTTTGCACTCTTATTATGCTGCTGACCTGCACTCTGTTTCCGGCAGGGGCAGTGACGATCACCACCGGTTTCGGCACAAGGGAAAGCTCGGTTGAGACAAGTCCCGTCTTCATGTCACTGGGCATTGAAGCAGAACCGCTTTCATTCTATGCACAGACCGACAGCGGACAGATATACGATCTGGAAGCGGATATTGCATTCCTCAGAACGGAAAAGACAAGGCATTCATTCAACACATCACTCCAGCTTGTGCCCGCGGAAGGCGGCTTTGCAACCTTTTCATACATCTTTTCCCACCGTCTTTCAGCCCACAGCCTCTTTCTTTCATACACGCTCGGCATCCAGTCCGCTTATGCATTCTCTCCATATTCAGATGGGATAAGCTTCACGATCTTCCCTGTAGGATCACTTGAGACGGGCTATGATGACGGACGCTTCGCCCTGTCTCTGGGCGGAACATTCCATCTCAGGGAGGAGAGAAGTTGGAAGTCCACTCTTTCTCTGCTTGTGAAGATTTCATACAATTTCGATGACCAGTTCGGCATCTACACACGCGCCTATGCGGAGGTGGCGGAAATACTTATAGACCCGGGTATTGTGATTGCCTCCTATGGCATACAGGCCGGTTTCATATTCACAGGTGATGTATGAAAAGGAAAATATTCACACTGCTTATGCTCTCTGCCCTTCTCTTGCTCTCATCATGCACAATACAGCTTGCAAAGGACATCTTCGACTATGATGAGAATCCCTTCCTCAATCCCCAAACCATAGCAGAACCGCATGAGGATGGGATAATCCGCTTCCTCGCCTTCACTGATCTTCACATAAACCGCAGTACTACCCAGGCTAATGTCACAGAACGCTATGAGGAAATAATGACAGTCATCAAATCGGAAAAAGATGAATTGGACTTCATACTGAACCTGGGAGACCTCAATGACAGCGGGGATGTAAATGAACAGCATTTCGGAGTTTTCACAGATGCCCTGTCCGCTTCCGGAATTCCTTCCGTGAATCTTCTCGGCAACCATGAGCTTCATAAGACAAAGGACAAAAGCATATGGGAGAACTTTTTCAGGAAAAAGGAACTTTACGGTCCTGTAGGCTGCTACAGAATAGGTGACAGTCTTTCCATCTATGCACTGGACAACTCACAGCGTCTCTTCACCATAAAACAGCTGCTGTACCTTGAGGAGGCTCTTGCCTCTGATGAGGGCAGATACAAGATACTAATCATGCATGAGAACATCACATCGGGACAGGCTGATGATCACAGTTCTTTGATGATGGGAACGGCAGATACGGCTGAAAGGAACCGAATATACCGTCTGATGGCAGACTACGGTGCCGGCCTAATACTGTGCGGCCATCACCATATGGGTGATATCGAAATACCGCATAAGGGCTTTTCTGAATTCAATCTCGCAGCAGCCCACACCTGTGACTCTTTTTGGGAAAGCGAAGGCTATTATTACATCGGCACGCTTGACACAGCAACAGGAAAACTGACAATAGACTGTTTCAAAAGCAGCGACAGCTCATTGTACAAGGAATATGAATTCAACATCTGATGGATGAAAAATGGAAGATGCCGGACAGCACCTGCCCGGCGTCTCTTTCATCTTTATATGTGATGTCTCACATCTCAGCGGCCTGACCAGTCCTCCCAAGAGAACTTGATCACATCTCCCGTAGCCGCATTCAGCTCAACCTCATAATCTATCCCCTGTGCATACATATCCGCTTCATATATGTAGATCCCGTCATCA
>CASDXQ010000056.1 GCA_949285145.1 uncultured Spirochaetales bacterium
CCGAATGTCCTTGTCATAGACAGGTTCTTTCCTTCCACAAGGATGTGCCCGCAGTGTGGAGCCTTGAAAGAAGACATCACGCTTTCTGACAGGACATTCGTCTGTGACAGTTGCGGGTATAGTGAAGACAGAGATGTAAAAGCTGCAAAAACAATGCTACTTGCAGGAAGGCATGAAATGTCCTGCACGCTTGCGGAATACAAGCGTACTCCGGAGGAGCGGATGTCAGACTTTGATACCTCGTATGAGATATGGAAGCATTCTGCGAAACGCCCAGAGGTGGGAAAGAGACCGGAAGCTTCCATCCTTTAGGATGGAGGTAGTTCACCTGACTCTGCTCTAATACTCCACCGGATATCAGCCAGACAGTCTCCCAAATATCAACATAATCTTCAGGCATCTGATCTAAAATCACGCATTATCAAATGTCCATGGACATACACAATGACATAATCGTACATTATATTGTACATATACAAGGAATTACAGTTATGTTAAATAAAAGTATAACCAACTTCAGAAAAAACATTTTAAGTCTGCCGGAACAGACAATCAAATACAATGAACCCATGAATGTCAGTACAAAAGACGGGAATGCGGTAATCATCAGCGAAGATAATTACAATAGTCTCGTTGAGACAATCTGTCTCTCTTCAAATTATGAGCAAAGAGAAAAAATCATAGAAGGCTTGAATACACCACTTAGGGAATGCATACCTGAAAATAAGGCTGCAGGGAGTGTACAAAATTGTTCATCAGCAATTCGTGAGATATCAGTATTCATTCATCACGTCAACATCTGAAGCGAGCATATTCCATTCACTCCCATTCAATTATCGGGCATGAAGACGAGAAATCCACAATTCTGCTGCACCCGTCAATAAGCAATGCACTATCTTCATCAAGGAACAATGTGAAGTTTCCATGTGTCTTCAGCAGTGTCGCCGGAACCGTATTGGTCACCACCTTTGAATAAAGTGTGTTCCTCACTGCCTCTGCCTTAACCTTATGAGGCACCGCACTTACAATATTGAGGCATTTCATTATCTGGCGGCATGACATCGACACCGCCTGAGACGGCACTTCGCTGACAGATGCAAACCAGCCTTCCCCGACCTGCTGTCTTTTGCATGTATCATTCAAATTGACAATGATGTAAGGCTCCTGTGTATCGAAATCACATGGAGGATCGTTGAATGCGATATGTCCGTTCTCTCCTATGCCTATAAGACCGAGATCAATGGGCTTCTCACATAAAAGCCGTGAGATTTCCTCAAGCTGTTCTTTCCTTCCATCAACCAGATGATAAGCCTTGAGATTCACCTTTGAGATGAATCTCTCCTTAAGATACTTTCTGAAACTTGCCGCATGGGATTCAGGCAGTCCCACGTATTCATCAAGATGGAACATGGTTACCTTATTCCAGTCGACATCTTCCGAAACAAGATGGGAAAGTGTCTCGAACTGGCTTGCTCCTGTGGAGAGGATTATCCTTGCCTCTCCCTTCTCTGCTATCGCCCTGTTTATGATTTGAGCACATTTACGTGAAGCAGCAGCACCAAGGCTGTCTGCATCATGACAAATCCTTACTTCCATGCAAAACCCCTGCCATCAGATTAGCACCGCCAGGCATGACATGCAACGCTATTTCATATATGATCATCAAATTCCGAAGGCGGGATCTTCAATATTCTTCATGATGCAAGGCCAATACAATAGAAGCTGTACCGGCCCGGCAGGATCGCAGGACGCGGCAGGCATGGGCAACAAAATCAAAACATCAGACACCAGTCCCCGTCTGATGTCTGATGAAAAAGAAATACACAAACCGGAGGAAACCATACTACCGGCAAGGAGAGCTTAGATATATTCCCTCAGAAAGGCGCTGATCCTTTTTGCCATGATCAGATGACCTTTCTCATTGGGATGAGTGCCATCCCCCTCAGGGCATTCGGGACAGGAAAAAAATGCTCTGTTGTTCTCTTCTATCCACGGTCTGAGCGCAGTGCCTGAATAGATATTGAGAAACGGCAGAGAATAATGCCTTGCCGTCTCTTCAAGTGCATCCACATACCAGCACGGCCCGTTGATGTATGAACGCGGCGGAGGGGAAATGAGTGCAATGAAACTCAGAGGATAATATTCAATTGTCTTTTCAATATATTCAGCCATCGCACGGCGCAGGCTCATTTCAATCTGCGCGCGCGGATCATCAAGATAGAACAGATCATTCAGACTGCCCATTATTGTGATGATGTCAGGAGAAGGTGAATACTTTTTCTGTCTTTTCAGATAAGAGACATTTCCTTCAAAATCCTGCAGTAATCCGGTTCCACTCTGCCCTTCGTTTATCACATCAAAGCCTAATTCTTCCGCCACATAATCATGATAATTCAGTGTGGTTCTGAAATTTTTCTCGGTTATTGAATCGCCGACACAAAGCCATGTCATCTTCCCTTCTCCTCTTTGTATTCCTCAATTGCCTTTCTGATCATTTTATAAGACTCATCTGAGAATTTCTTTTTCCTGTCATATGTGAAAAGCCCGTTGATCTCCTGTTCGACATCATAAAGCTGTGTGTAGCAGAAACCGATGAAAGGACAGCTTTTCAGTGCCCGTATCAGGGAAATGACACGGCTGACGCGCTCAGCATCAGAGGAGTCATACCGTCATAACTGCTGTTGTATTCATCATATCCCAGCACGCCGTAATCTCTTCTGTAATGCTCCTCAAGCACCCTGCCGTCCTGCTCATAGTCATGGATGTCGAAGATATCCGAAACAACATGATGAAAACCGCTTGTATCAATGACCGGACGGGCGGGATCAAAAGACTTTGTCAGCCTGTACACGCTTTCGACCAGCCCGGCATCCTGATTCACCGGAGTCTCATTGAAAGGACAGTAGGCAATCACTGAAGGATGGGAGTAATACAGCTCCATGGTCTCTGTCCATTCCCTTTCCATTATGTTCTCTGTCGCAGGAGAGGAAGCATCAAGACCCCAGGACGGGAACTCGCAGAAAACAAGAAAGCCAAGTTCATCGGCAATTGACAGATATTCCTCCTGAAACACTTTCTGATGCAGCCGTGCACCGTTGAAACCAAGCTTCTGCGCTCTGATAATGTCATCGCGAAAAGCATCAGCACTGTCAGGAGTATATATCCCGTCAGGGTAATATCCCTGGTCCATTACGAGACACAGCGGTGTTCTTTCCCCATTCAGATAAAACCCGTATTTATCCCATGAGATATCCCTGAAACCGAAACGGCCTTCAGCAATGTCTCCTGAAGAAAGTGCCACCTCATAATGATAAAGTGCAGGTTTCGCAACGCTCCAGAGAACAGGATCGTCAACATGTATGGAGAAAGACAAATCCCTTGCATCTGCATTCATGCACAGCTTCATTTCATCATTTACCGAAACAGAGAGTGTGAGATTGTCAGGCCTCCTGCTGAGGCGCAGCGAAAACACGGCATTCCCGTCGCTGTTGAAGGAATCGACCTTGACACTCTCAATGTATATCATGCTTTTTCTTTCAATCCAAACACTCTGCCAGATACCGGTGACCCTGGTGTAAAAACATCCGTGAGGTTCATCATCGACACACTGCTTGCCCCTGGCCTGATTTGACGCATCCGTATCATCAAAAACCTCCACCCGCAGCAGATTGCACCCGTTTACAATATAATCCGTAATGTCAATGTCAAACGGAGTGTATCCGCCTGAATGACTTCCGGCCAGTATTCCGTTTACAAAAACCGATGCATCATGATCAACAGCCCCAAAATGAATGACCGTCCGCTGTCCATCAGCATCATCAAGCTCAACCTCTCTTGTATATATGAGCTTATCTATACGTCCTTTGTATTCAACAAATGACTTTCTGCTCTCAACGGGAAAGGGAACATTGATTCTTCCGCTCATATGTGTACTGCCGGAAAAGAGTTCATAATTCCACCATCCATCAAGATTGATTCGTTCATCAGCTTTCATTTTCACTCCTTGATACCGCCGACGTTCACACCTTCTATGAGGTAACGCTGTCCAGCGATATAGAATACAACTGTAGGAATAATGACTATTGTCAGTGCGGCGAAAAGCGCACCCCAGTCCGTTGCGTAGCGCTGTGCTTCATACAGCGTCGCAATTCCCACCGGAATTGTCTGTTTTGCCTGATCGGTGATCAGCACAAGCGCTATTGCATATTCATTGAATGCGTTCATGGCATCCAGAAGAACCACTGTGAATATCCCGCTTTTGGCCAATGGTGTGATTATGTAGACAAGTGTGCGCAGCGGACTGCATCCATCTATCTCGGCAGCTTCTTCATATGATTTGGGAATGCTTTCCATATAGCCGGATAACAGGAAAATTGAAAAAGGATAAAGCATCGCGGCATACACAAAGGAAAGGGCAATCCTGTTGTTCAGAAGATGCATTGAGCTCATCTGCGAGAACAGAGGTATCATGATAAGCGAAACCGGAACGAAAATAAGCGCCATGAAAAAACTTTTTATCAGGCGGCGTCCGGCAAACCTGTACCGGCTGAGCACATATGAAGCCGGTACTGTAAAGAGCACCACAAGGAAAAGCGTGCAGATAAGGACCATTATTGAAGACAGGAAGTTCCCGGCTATGTTCGATTTCTGAAAAGCCCTGACAAAATTATCAAGATAAAGGCCGGATGGAAGAGAGAAAGGAGAAGCAAGGAACTCCTCATTTGTCTTGAATGAAGAGAAGATGCTCCACACAAATGGATATATGACAACAATAGTTATCAGGATGAGGAGAATTCTCAGAACCAGTCTTACGATCTTCATACCGCCTCCTCCTTTCTCTGCAGTTTCTGCACTGCGATGGAAAGAATGATGGAGAACAGCAGGGTGAAAACGGTGATGGCCATTGAATAGCCGAAATTGCCGTTTGTCATTCCCTGGTTATATATGTATTTCAGAAGAACGAGGGATGCGTTGTTCGGCCCTCCGTTCGTCATGATTGTGGACAGAGTGAAACTCAGGTTGAGGGTACCCGACATTGAGAGAATGATTGTTATGATTATTATGTTCTTTACTTCCGGCAGCGTTATATAGACGAACTGTCTGAACCATCCTGCCCCGTCAATGGTTGCCGCCTCATAATAATCGTTGTTTATCGATGTCATCGCAGCCAGTATCATCACAAGATAATATCCGGCAGCCTGCCATACAAGAGTGAATGCGATCGATCCCAGCGCTGTCTCTGCCGTTCCAAGCCATGACCTCTTCATCTGTGAAAGATGCAGAAAGTCCAGCATGCTGTTAACAAGACCCATTGTAGGATGGAAAATGAATGACCAGACAATGGCAACTACAGTCAGGGATATGATGCTGGGAAAGAAAAACACAACCCTGTAAAAGCCCGCTTCCCTCAGATTTCCCCTGTGAAGGATCTCTGAGAGAATCAGGCTGACAGTGATCGTGATGAGGGGTACCACGATCAGCAGTATAACTGTATTACGGAAAGCCTTCATGAAAACCTGGTCGGAAAACATGTAGCGATAGTTTTCAAGACCGGTAAAGGAAGTTCCTCCGATGCCTATCATGTTCGCATCAGTGAAAGACAGGCAGAAAGCACGTACGGCAGGTATGGCAAGAAAGACAACCGTAATCAGAAGCGGAGGTATTATGGAGAATGATATAAAAATATTCCGCTGAAAGTTTTTCCTGCTCATCCTGCCGTCACTCCTTACATATAAGATCTTATTTCCGCGTATGCGCTTTCAATCTGATCAATCCACTGATCAATTGTCATGCGTCCGGCAAGAACATCCGGAACAGGATTCCAGATAACATCCATCGGCACCACGTTACATCCATCCGGAACAGCGTCAAGAACTGCGACAACAGCATTGACACCCGGCTGGTTGTTGACACTGTACATACCGTACACACCGTCACTTACTATTCCTTCAACAAGTTCAAGTGCATCTGCTGTGGCATACACACCGTTTGATTTCTCGGCAAAAAGCTTTACGGATTCATCTGTATAGAGGAATCTGAGGAATTCTTTTGCAAGTTCAGTGTTATCGGCTTCTGCCGGAATGATGAAAGTGTCTCCGTCATTTCTGATGTAGCTTGTCTCATCTTCGCTCACACAGGGAGCCGGAGCCATCGCAAATACAAAGCCCTCGGTCCTCGGAGCATCCGCCATCTCGCTTTCAACCCAGTTTCCTGTTGAGATGAAAAGAGCATGATCCATCATAAGCTCGCTCTGGCTCTGTGTATGGTTGAGAGCTTCTGAACCGGCAAGGACATAGCCCTGAGCCATTCTGACGAACTCTTCAAGAACTTCCCTCACCTCGGGATTGTCCCATGAGTTCTCCTCATATGACATGATCGCATTGATCGCATCCACGCCGGCATGTGCGGTGATTGCCGCAATCAGCATATGCTCCCAGTAATAAGGATAGATACCCGGATATGTGAACAGGCTGATTCCCTGCTGGGCCGCTTCCTCTCCGAGGGCATAGAATTCATCCCATGTCTTCGGAAGTTCCCATCCGTTCTTCTCAAAGAGAGTCTTGTTATAAACAAGTCCGGTGGGGCCGCAGTTGAACGGTGCAAAATAGATTCTGCCGTCCCCGTATGGAGCATACTTTCTTGAATCCAGCAGACCGGGCATCATTTTTTCACGGAGTGTCACACCTTCCTCTCCGAGAGCCGGGGCTTCAAATACATCCGTGATGTCAAGGATCGCCTTTTCCCTCTTCATGGTTGTAATGAGTCCCTGAGTGTCATTACCGTTGCAGCACATGAAATCAGGCCAGTCTCCTGCTGCAATCTGCGGAGTGATGATCTGACCGATTGTCGGGCTGATCTGCATGTTCACGGTGACTCCGGGATAAGCTTCTTCAAACATTTCGACAATCTGGTACCAGTATTCATCTCCGTATCCGCCGCCGAAAACAGCAATATTGAGTACCGGATCCTCAAACCCTGAAGTATTCTCTGCAGCTGCCTTTTCGCCACTGCCCTGTGCGAAAAGCGCAAAGGCGGATATGAATACAATCAGAAACATTACCAATGATTTAAATTTCGTTTTTCTCATAGGTGTCCTCCTGACCCCAGCGTAAGAGAGGAAATTTCGATTTGCAAGAAAAAATCACAAAAATTATGTGTTTATTTCTCATAGTTTTTCCTTAAAACGCTATTCCAGACTATATTATCACAAAATTTATGTTATAATCCCTGTAAAAAGAGGAGACGGGAATAATGGCACGTAACGAGCGGCTCACAATTGAAGATACAGACAGACTATCAATAATCGCAAAAGCCCTTTCCAACAGGGAAAGACTGGCAATAGTGAAAAGCCTCATAAACTCAAGCCTGAACATTTCAGAGATAGCATCACAGCTGCACATTCCGCAGTCCACGGCAGCTCTTCACCTGAAGGTTCTGGAAGAAGCGGGAATAATACAAAGCGAGCTGCTTCCCGGCGAAAGAGGGACAATGAAACTTTGCACCCGGTGCATGGACAAGCTTGAGATAAACCTTGCAGAAGGCAAGAAAAAGCATTTCTCGACATCTATCTCGATGCCGGTGGGTGCTTTCACAAACTGCGATATCCATCCGACCTGCGGTATGTGTTCGGCGAATGAAATCATAAGATGCGACAACTCCCCTTCCGAATTTTTCATTCCGGAAAGGATGAATGCGGAACTCATCTGGACCAGTTCCGGTTTCATAGAATACTCGTTTCCGATTCCTGTCGAGGGACTTATGAAAAAACCCAAGCGCCTCATATTCTCATTTGAAGCATCAAGCGAAGCACCTTTCTACAATGAAGACTGGCCCAGCGACATCACAATCTGGATCAATGACATCGAAGCCGTGACATTCACATGCCCCGGCGACTACGGCAAGAGAAGAGGAAGGATAACGCCTATGTGGTGGAATGCCAGTCAGTTCGGGCTTCTCTACACTCTTGAACTGACAAACGTGGGAACGATACTCAACCGGGTGAGGCAGAACGAGAAAGACATCGACTCATACGGAATAGACAAACAGACAAACGCCATAAAAATAAGAATAGGAAACAAGGACGATGCCGTAAACAGAAGAGGTCTCAACCTGTACGGCAAGCGTTTCGGCGACTATGAACAGGACCTTGTCCTCTCGCTGGTGTTCGACTGAAGAATCTTTTAATTGTGAATCTCTTCATTCCGATGTAAGCTTATTGCAGGAAGAGAGATAAGATGAACACAAACATATTCCGCAGAGGCATTGACGAATACATCCACCGTGACAATACAGATTATGCGATCCTCGTCACGGGAGACTGGGGATCGGGCAAAAGCTAT
>CASDXQ010000057.1 GCA_949285145.1 uncultured Spirochaetales bacterium
ATAGCTGGTAAAAGGTGGCAGTCTGCTGCCTCAGCTACAGATTATTTCCCTTCTTCCGACTAGCTAAGAGGGAATGTCCACAAAACGAATTACACTCCCAGAAGGGGAGAAGCTTACAATTCCTCATTATTTTGTGGCTTTTCTGTAGAGGGTTTTGTCAGATGACAATTTTCACGGTCAATGAATAAGTTCTCATGTTTTTCCTCATGATATGTCTTATTTGTAGTATTTTCTCTCATGAATTTTGCCCGCCAGACTTTTAGAAGGCTGTTGTCAGCTTTATAGATTCTTTCAATCTTTCTTTTTCGTCTGTAATACTGTATTATTCATATAGAAATAAAGAATTCTTTAAATATAAAGAAAAATGGAGATTAAGTATGAATTTGGCAAGAGTATCACAGAATGGACAAATTACAGTTCCGATTGAAATAAGACGTCAGCTCAGGTTGAAAACGGGAGATAAGATACTTTTTTTCCAGAATAAAAGCGGAGAGATTGTACTGAGCAGTGCCTCTTCTGATGCTTTGATGATGGCTCAGAATGCTTTTGCCGGTGTTTCTGATATAATCGGTGTGAAAGATGAAGATGATGTACAGAAGCTGGTAGATGATATCAGATATGACAGAAGAAAAGAGAAATGAGAATATTGATTGATACCAATGTCCTGTTTTTCTTTAAAGTCGTCCAAGACATTATAGAGGGATCCGCCAGGCATGAACCCGGCGGATTATTGCTGTACTACAGATCACTTTGCAAGGCGGTAGATCGCCATGATGTCTTCCTTTCCCAGCGGGCGGAAGGCACCGACCTTTCTCTTGCCGAAGAAGGTGCATTTCTCTGCAAGTGTGTCTATGTCACTGTCACTCAGGCTTATTCCCATATCGCTGGCCCTGACCGGCATGTTTATTGACTTATAGAAAAATTCCACATTCTCAATTGTTTTCCGTGCATCCGCTTTAACATCGTCTGACGGTGTGAGTGAGAAGACATTGTAACCAAGCTTCGCGATGCGCATGGGGTTCACGTCGATGTTGTATTTAGCCCAGGCCGGCCAGATCACGGCAAGGCCTGCACCGTGGGCAACATCGAACATGCCTGAAAGCTCATGTTCTATCTGATGGCTTGCCCAGTCCCCCTTTGTGTCATTGCCAAGGGCCATGAGCCCGTTATGAGAAAGGGAGGATGCCCACATTATCGAGGCTCTTGCATCAAAATCATCAGGTTTCTCAAGCACTCTGTATCCGGCTTCCTTCACGCTGTTGAGGAGCGAGAATGCCAGATTGTCCGTAAAGGGCAGGGATGAGCCGGACGTGAAGTAGCGCTCCATTGTGTGCATCATGATGTCGACGACTGCACAGCTTGTCTGGAAAGGAGGAAGAGAGTAAGTCATCTCAGGATTGAGAAGGGCGAAGCGCAGGCGGCAGACATCGCTGTTGCAGCCTCTCTTGAGGCCCCCTTCCTCATTTGTTATGACTGATGAGTCGCTCATCTCGCTTCCTGCCGCAGCCATTGTCAGGATACATCCTACAGGAACTGTTTTCCTTGGCACTGCCTTCTGGCTGTAGAAGTCCCAGACATCACCGTCATACGCTCCTCCGTAGCCGATGCACTTCGCACTGTCTATGACAGAGCCGCCGCCGACAGCGAGTATGAAATCCAACCCGTTTTCCTTCACCATCCTGATGCCTTCTCTCACGAGGGAAAGACGGGGATTGGGGACAACGCCGCCGAGTGTCATATAGGAAATACCGTTCTCATCAAGCTGGCGTGTTATGTTTTCAAGCAGGCCGTTTTTCACGATTCTCTGTGATCCGTAGTGGATGAGAACCTTTGCGGCACCTTCCTTCTTAAGTTCGCTTCCCGCATTGTTCTCCGCGCCGGGGCCGAAGGTCACGCGGGTAGGTGTGTAATAAAAACTCAATCCCATGAAACAATCTCCTTATATGGTCTGATGACTGCCTTTTTCTCAAGGCCGTTCGCCTTGATCACAAGGTCATTCATGCTGTGATAATGTACGAAATGAGGCGTCTCCTCAACCCGTTCGAGAGTATCGAGGAGAGAAAAATCAAGGTTTCCTTCATTGAATGTCGGATTCACTGTCAGATATATGCACCCCAGGCTTGTCATGTTCTGGAAGAAGTGCGTTCCCTGACTGGGTTCGACCTGCATGTCCGGCAGTCCCGTCTCCACAATGACCCTTGCATGTGAAATATCGGACCAAGCACACGGAATGCCGAGCCAGCGGTCACTGGAACCGAGTCTTCCTGCAACTATGAGCACATATTCCTTCCCTTCCATTTTCGCATTCAGGGCTGAAAGCTCTGCCGCCATGGCACTCATCTCGCTTGCCTTGAATCTGTCCTCGCGTATTGCAATGATGTCCTGTATCCCTTCAACCATGCCGTTTCCCATCACGGAAGTGGAGTAAACGAAGGCTGAAGCTATGTCATCCTCATCTATTTCCACATCGCTTTCGCTGTATGCCGAGGCGATGGGTCGTATCTGGAGAATCGAGAAATCCGGCTTCTTGTCGCCGCTTCTCTCCGTATTGACCGCGATTTCGATTTCCACCGGAGTCTGCATGCTTTTCGCTCCCAGCTTGAGGATCCTGTCAATCACGGGAGCAAGGGGGAACATACCGTATTTCAGCATGCCGTTGAAGGTGATTATCTTTTCTCCTTCGGCAAAAGTGGATTCGCTGATGGTGTAGGTGTTCATATCAAGGGTGGAGGCGATGTGTTTCAGCGATTTCGGATACCGGGCTGCCCATGAGACGGGAAGCTGAACGAGGTTGTCCAGATTCTTCTCCGGGTTGAAATCCATTTCCATGTCAAGCGCATAGAAAGTGTCCTGCCCTGATGCGTTTGCGTTGAGATCGTCGGAAGGTTTCTTCGGTTTTGCCGGACAGAAACGGAAAGCGGAGCCGTCATCCACAACGCTTTTGCCGAAGCCGAAGGAGAGCATTCCCACCCCGTCCTCGCTCTTCTGTCCGCTTACAGGATAGTAGTTGAGGCTTCTCGCCACACCTGAGACATTCGGGAAATAATACCGGCCGTGCCGGGATCCTGTCACCTGCTGCAGGATCACAGCCATCTTCTCTTCCTCCACCATGTGCCCCGTTATCTTCAGGTATTCCCGTGCCCTTTTGAAGAATACTGATGCCCATACACTCTTTATTGCACAGGACAGCTCCCTGAAACGTTTCTCATCGCTGCCGCAGTTTGATATCATGCAGGTCTGGTACACACCGGCAAAGGGTTCGCTGTGGCTGTCTTCAAGCAGTGAGGACGAGCGTACGGAAAGAGGTTGGATGACAACCTTGAGGAACTCTTTCAGATTCCTCTCAAGCTCGTCAGGCAGCCTGCCGCCAAGAAAAAGTGAGAGGATGTGTGCATCATCCATCTGCGTCAGGCTTGAGATGTCGAATGAATTCAGTTCGATGAAAGAATCGTACATCTGTGTCGATATGACAACGGTTTTGGGTATTGAAAGGTAAATTGAGGGAAATTCATCCTGTACTTTCGCCGCCATCATCTCGGCTGCGATGAAGGCAAGCCCCCTGCCTTTGCCGCCAAGGGAGCCGGAACCTATTCTGGAGAAGAATGACGTGTCATCATAACTGTCACTCGAGAACTGTGCGATCACACCTCTTGTGCGCTGGGTTCTGTAGGTTTTTATCGTGTTGTAAAGTTTCTTCCTGAATTCCTCCGCATCCGTATTCTCATCCGGGTTTATGGCTTCGATTATGGATGCCAGCTGGTACAGACTCTGTGCCCTGAGCCACTTTGATATGTCATTGCGGCGGCAGTGGTAGAAAAGGCAGTCTGGAGGAATTTCCTTTATTGCATTCTGGACTTCCTTCATTGTGCTGGCACTGTACAGAACCTCTCCCGTATGCGGATTAATGAAGTTGAACGGGCCGAAATTGTAGTATTTTATGAAGTGCTCCTCAAGAGAAGAAAGGAGGGAAGGGGAATTCTTCCATATGAAGTCCGCATGCAGTGTCTCAGCATCCTTTGCATTGCTTATGTCTGTTGACTGTATGAGGACGGGTATCTCATCATCCTCCTGTCTTATCTCTTCTACGAAACGGAGACCGGATCCTTCCTTTTCCCCTTTATAAGGGAAATTCACATCTGTTATGATGCCGAGCACGTTTTTCCTGTATTTCCGGTAATACTCCATTCCCTTCTCGCCGCTTCGTGCAAGCACGATTTTCGGCCTTCCCCTCATTCTCAGCGTCTTGCCCCAGTCGTTGAGGGCTTCAAGTATGCTGAGTCTTGTCTGCTGTATGAGACAGGTGTACATTACGGGAAGATAGGATGAGATGAAATCACCTGCACATCTGCAACGCTTGTGTCATGGTCGAGGTTGAGCGAATCCTCTATGAGCTTCACCATGGCAAGAAACAGTTTCGAGTTGCCCTGCCAGTAGAATATATGGTCGATTGCGCTTTCCCTTTCCTCCTTCAGTGCCTTGATCCTCCGGTGATCGGGAGACGGCGCGAGCACGATGACAGGCATGTCCTTCTTTATTTCCTTGATCTTCGAGGCAAGCTGTTCGACCTTTCCCGTATGGAAGTCGATCATGGTTATGACAAGATCGAAATTAAGACGCCTGATCAGCTCAAGCGCTTCTTCCTCGTTTGATGTGTGTGTGATCTTCGGCGGGGTTGAAAGGCCGAGTTCCATATACTCTTTGTATATTTCCTCTTCCACACGTCCGTCTTCCTCAAGCATGAATCTGTCATAGTCAGAGCATATGAGAAGAACATTATAGATATGCTTGAGCATAAGATAGGAAAAAGGTATCCATGTCTGATCCAGTGTATACATGTTTTCATGATAGCACCTGATTGCAACATCTGCCATAATTCTGTTTGCCTCAAGTTCCACATCGAAAACACCTCAACTTCCACATTACGGCCGATTGAGAGCTTTGTTTGAAGATTTTTGCTTTTGTGATTACAAGGGTGCATCAACCCCGTACGGCATGATCCGAAACATGGTGAAACCGGAAATTCTGCAGAAAGGAGAGTGTGGTAAGGTTTACGACAGCATCATTGAGTTTCATTAAATCATCTTGAAGCTTGTCTGTCTGATTTTGTAATATTGCAAGGTCGTCAGCAGATGACAGACGGTGGCCTCTTGCATCACGTGGGAGGTAAGCCTCCCGAAACCAGCGTGATAAGGGAGGTGATGGAAATAATGATCAAAACAGCATTGGAGCTTGCTCTTCTGCTTCTGAGGATTCTTAGAGAAATTCTTGGCCTGTTTCAGGATAGAAAACACCCCCGCCGTCCCGACCAAAGGTAGCGAGGGTTAATCTCTTATAAACCGAGGCCGCCGTCTTGCTGGCGACCTTTTCTATAAACATAATACAGTCCAATCAGAAAGACAGTCAAGGAAACACGGGAACTATTAGTTTAAATGAGCGAGATCCACTGTTTGGCATCGCTATTATTTGTTCAGGACTTTCAAAGCTGTCACCTGCATCTAAGTTCCATCCTGCATGGATAATTCCGGGATTCTTCCATCCGGGATTTGAGACAATGCGGTCACAGAATGCCTTAGCAGGTATGAATTTGTGTTATAAATTCCATGCCTGAAAATCCAATATGCTTGCATATGGGAGCAGGCAGTGGCGAAAAACAGTCTGATTCTATTAAGTACGGTTGGCATTGTAAAATCTTATGTGGGGATTGTATTTTCTCTTTGCTAGTACATTATTATAGTTTTGTGTGAAGTACAAAATGCTGCTACTCTAAAAGTAGACAGAAAGGGATAGAAAAATAATCCTTTAGCTGTGAGATAATTTCTTATGGAGAAGAAGCATGGGAAAGCAGCTGAATGCACTCGAGAAAGAATTCCTGATAAAGAGATTCAGAGATAATCCAGGCATCAGCATTGGAGATTTCTGTGAGGCGAACGGCATTACCGTGATGGGAATAATCTTGAGTGTGATGCTGTAATTCATCTTCCAAATGGGAAATATGCTCTTATAGAAATAAAAACAGGAGGGAAGCAGGCCATAGAACAAGGTGCGGGGACTCTGAAAAAGCTTGCTTCCCTCATTGATGTCGGGAAAATGAGGGCTCCTTCTTTCCTGATGGTTCTTACAGGGCTGACAAATACCCTTACAGAAGGTAAGACGGTGTGTTTGTGGTTCCTGCAGATTGTCTGAAGCCGTGATTTCCCTGATAATGAAATAAGAGAAAGATTAGGAGGCCCGGTGAATGAGAAGATACATGGATCTGTGTGAAGGATGGCGTTTCAGGAAGAGCGGGAATGATGAATGGGAAAGTGTCACTCTTCCCCATACATGGAACAATATTGACGGACAGGACGGAGGAAATGATTTCCTTCGCACCCGGTGCTGTTATGAGATAAATCTTCCCGAGGTTCATCTTGAGAAAGGGGAGCGCCTTTATGCCGAGTTTGAAGCTGTGGCGTTCATTGCTGATGTCTGTATCAACGGAAAACATGTTTGCCATCATGAAAACGGTTTTGCGACTTTCCGCTGTGATCTCACTGACTTTCTCTCTGACAGTAATGTGCTGACAGTTTATGCCGACAATCGTCGCACAGATTACACTTACCCGCAGTTTGCCGACTTCACTTTCTTCGGCGGCATATACCGGCCGGCAAGACTTGTGGCGGTATCATCATCACATTTCTCCCTTGATGATTACGGTTCCCCCGGCATAAGGACATGGAGCGAGGTGAAGGATGGCCGGGGATATCTGAAATACGAAGCTGCAGTGGAAGGGGAAGGGAGATGTATCATCTCTCTTTATGACAGGGAGAACAGATGTGTTGCGGAAAGTGAAGGGACAGCAGGTGTGATCTGTGCCGGTGATCCGCATCTGTGGAGAGGAAAAAAGGATCCTTATCTCTATACGCTGTGTGCGCGCCTCTATAAAGAGGATGTGCTTGAAGATGAAGTATCTGTAACTGCCGCATTCCGCTCATTCAGCATTGATCCGGAGAAGGGCTTCATCCTCAACGGGGAAGAGTATCCTCTTCGCGGGGTATGCCGCCATCAGGACAGGCTCGGCAAAGGCTGGGCAGTGAGCGATGCGGATCATGAGGAAGACATTTCCCTGATTCTTGAAATGGGGGCCAATACAGTGCGCCTTGCACACTATCAGCAGGCGCAGTATGTGTATGACCTGTGCGACAGGTACGGTCTTGTCGTGTGGGCGGAGATCCCTTATATCTCCGGTCATCTTGTAAAAGGAGTAGACAACACTCTGCTCATGATGAAGGAGCTCGTGCTTCAGAACATGCATCATCCTTCCATCATCTGCTGGGGGCTTTCCAATGAGATTTCGATGTTCGGCCTGTCGGACGAAGTGTACGAGAACCACCGGCTTCTCAATGACCTGTGCCATGAACTTGACCATACAAGACTGAGTGCAGCTGCACATCTCGGAGAGCTTGACAGCAATGATTATCTTGTCTCACTTCCCGACATAAGATCGTACAACCATTATTTCGGGTGGTACCTGGGGAATGTTGAGGACAATGTGAAATGGCTTGATGCTTACCATGCATCCCACCCCGGCATGCCTGCAGGACTGTCGGAATACGGAGCCGAAGCCTCTGTGTTCCTTCACTCCGCCTCTCCCGCCAGAGGCGATTACAGCGAGGAGTATCAGGCGGAATACCATGAGAGGATGATGGAAATAATTTCCTCCCGTCCCTTCATCTGGGCGACGCATGTGTGGAACATGTTCGACTTCGCGGCTGACAGAAGAAATGAAGGCGGGATTTCCGGCAGGAACAACAAAGGTCTTGTCACATACGACAGGAAGACAAGGAAGGACAGCTTCTATGTTTATAAGGCATGGCTTTCGGATGAGCCTTTTGTCTATGTGAACGGCAAGAGATTCACAGACAGGTGCGCTGATGAGACACCTGTCAAAGTGTATTCAAACCAGAAATACATCGATCTGTACATCAACGGCAGATTCTTTTCACGTCAGGAAGGCTCTCATGTCTTCTCATTCACGATCCCTCTTGAAAAGACAGGGGAAACTCGCGTCACGGCCGTTTCCGGTTCTCTTTCAGACACCACCGTTCTCATCCGGTGCAGGCAGGAGAATCCTTCCTACCGCCTTGATGACAGAGCCTCCCTCACAAACTGGTTCGACTGCGCCGATGACTCACTCTCCTCATATGATCCTTCCTGTTTCTCGATCAGGGATGACATGAAGACATTATGTTCAAATGCGGAAGCGGAAAATGAAGTCAGAGGCTACATCATGAAATGTGCCTCTGAAATAGGAATTTCCTTCTCACAGCTGTGGAATGTGGTGCTCTCCCATGATCTGAAGAAGGCTTATTCCCTCATGGGAACTGCCTGCATAAAGGGAGTGGAGGAGCAGTTTTTCGCCCTCAATGGGAGACTGCAGAAAATAAGGAAGGACTGATGCTTTTCAATAGGCATTTTCCCTGTATGAATATATGAGACGCATGTTTTTCACAGTCATTTGAAAATGCAGGGCTACTGGCAGAAATGAGTGAGCCGGTATTTCAGCAGTGACAGAAGGCAGTCCCCTCTTCATGCCTTTTTGCGTTCAGGACTGAAGAGGAAAAGCATGTTTCATGCAAGTAAAAAATGCAGGTAAAAAATTCTGATTCACGTCTTGCTGCCGTTTTTCCCTGCTTTTCAGTGCGCTTTTTTTATCATTGCTGATGCAAAAACTTTCATTGCCAGAAAATACTAGACACAAAACTTTGATAAATGGTATAACGGCATGCTGGAGAGTCTATACCTAAACAATTTTACAAGGGAAAAAAGAGGCTCTTCACGTTTTCTTAGGGGATTTGTATTTCACTGAGGGGATGGAGAAGTACTGAATCAGAGAGAAGAAGTAGTCTTCATCACGGTATCCGTACCCTAGGGGATTTGTATTTCACTGAGGGGATGGAGAAGTACTGAATCAGAGAGAAGAAGTAGTCTTCATCACGGTATCCGTACCCAATTCTCTTGGCAACTTTAATCCTGTTGTTGAAACCTTCCAGCTTGCCTGTAGATATGGGATGAGATGCATGGGCCACAAGCCCGTCAATCCTCTTCTCTTTCAACTCTGCGAATCTTACCAGAGCAGGTATTCCACTTGCTTTGGCCCCTTCAAACCAGGCCTTCCATCCAGTTCTGGCTTCCAGCGCATCTCTCAGATCAAACAGCCTGGACATCTCTTCTTTCATTGCATGGCACAGCGACAGATCAGCATGGTCATCGAGAATCTTCATGAGTGCCGCAGACTTCTCTTCAGACAGGCTGTCTCTTCCTGCAATCAGAATCCATCTTGCACCTTTCACCTCTGAGTACAGACGCTTCTCTGCTTTCACTTCAGCCTTGGAAAATCCTTCTTCATCCATCTTC
>CASDXQ010000058.1 GCA_949285145.1 uncultured Spirochaetales bacterium
GATTTCAGACTTCGATACCTCGTATGAGATATGGAAGCATTCTGCGAAACGCCCAGAGATGGGAAAGAGACCGGAAGCTCCATCTTCTAGCGTCAGCTAGATGGAGTCATTCACCGGATCTGGCACTCTTGGGATTT
The DNA here is from genome assembly GCA_949285145.1 of uncultured Spirochaetales bacterium. Taxonomy (GTDB): domain Bacteria; phylum Spirochaetota; class Spirochaetia; order Sphaerochaetales; family Sphaerochaetaceae; genus Bullifex. Next base: position 138 of record CASDXQ010000058.1, read on the forward strand.
ATGTCTTTGAAAACAACCCTTTTCTTTTTCTGCTCCATGAAAGAAGGGAGCAGATTGTACACTCTCATGATCTGCAACCGGTGCTCACTGTCATATTAATACACTTTTCAATAATTACATCCAAAAAAAGCTCTGATCATTACTTGTGAGTCTGCAGCCAGCAGCTTTTATACAAAGCCATAAGCGAGGAAAAGAACAATCATCTTTCCTTGACTGACATACGCTTTGGGAAATATTTTAATATCTGTGAATATTCTGTAGAAAGACGGGAAAGCAGATTTTGGAAATATCAGATCTTACTGCATATGCTGAAATGAAATACCATATCAGGGAAGAACATAAGTGGGCAGACTTCCCCGGCTTTTCCGTTCTCGCTGATCCCGGCAGCGGGAAATGGCTTGCGCTGCTCATGCGCCAGTGGGATTCCATGTCAGGCGCTGAAATACAGAGGTGCGACATCAAATGCGGACAGGACTTTATGATGATGCATGACAGGCCGTACCTATGTCAGCCGTTCCGCATGTACGGCAGCAGATGGACAGGCGTCACATTCGACAGCAGGACTGAAAAAGATGTTGTCTTCCGCCTCTTTGATGAAGCAGTTTCAGCCCTCACCCCGCACGGCTGCACGATTGTTTTAGAGAACTCCCCTTCAGAGACACAGGTTGTCTGTCCGGAAACAGGGAGAAGAACATCAGATGAAGACTTCAGGCTGCCATCTGCAGCGGTACCGGACAGGATACTCCGAATGATTCACCTGTATGAATACAGAGGCAGCTCATTCACTCAGAAATGCCGCAACTTCCTGATACAGGGAAAGTTCATGGAAGATTATGAGGACAACGCACCATGGAACGGGGAGCTCAGATGCTATTTCCCTGTCTACCATGACCTGACCATAGGACAGCTGAGAGGATACTTCACCTGGCGCACAGGCGTGAGAAAAGGAACATTCTCCCCTGTTTCCCTTTCTCTTGCCTATATTTACCTCTATGAGCTCCTGAACAGAATCGGAGCCTCATCAGCACAGGACAGCATGGACAGGATGAACGCTTTCGAGAAAGGTTTCCTTGATAAAGGAATGGGGGATGCCGTCATGCGGAGGAATCTTCACCGGTGGATGTTCGACTTTGCCGTCATGAACAGCCTTCCTGTGGAAACAGCCCTCTGCCATGCATCAGGGAGGGCGGTGAAAACCGATACGGCCCTTGCGGTGCTGAGAGATCCGGGCAATCATTCGGATGACGAGATATTCTCTTCCCTGTGCGTATTTGCAAAGAAAAAGCCTGAGCAGTCACTCATAATGAGAAAATACCCCGATAAAGGAAAGCATGTTTTCGCCGCTGTATGGAAAGAAGCTTCATCAATCTCAGCTGACGGCAGGAATCCCTTTGCCATCTGCTTCGGTGCACAGAAGGAATACCCGTGGCACCCGCTTGTCAATGCCGTATACCATGAGAAAAGAAAACATCTGAATATGGAGTACACGCTGACAGAAAGGCGTTATGACAGCCTGAATTTCGATCTGAAAACGTTCAATGCCTTACTGCATGAAACCGACAGGATCCTGCGTCTGTCATTAAGGTGTGGTCATTATCTCAAGAAAGCTGACGGATGCGGCTGGGCGGAAGACTGCATCAGGAGGGTGATTGAAGCTGAAAGGAAGGCAGAAGAGGAAGCTTCCAGACCGGTCATAACGATAGACATCTCCAGCCTTGATAAAATAAGGGAAGATGCCTCGCTTACAAGGGACAGTCTGCTCACTGAAGAGGATATGGAAGATTATGAAGATGATGTTGTGAAAACAGGACTAAGCATGGATGATGAAGAAGACGCGGAATATTCATCCATCATTCCATACAGAGAGCTTCTCACACTGCTTCTTCAGGGAAAGTCCGTTTCCTCATATCTGAGTGAGAGACATCTGATGCCGTCCATTGCAGCGGATACAGTCAATGAGGCATTATTTGACTTAATAGGTGATAATGTACTTGAATGCGATGGTGACACCCTGACTCTGGTGGAAGACTACAGGGATGATGTTCTTGACCTGCTAGGAGGAAAAACGAATGGAAAATGAGCACAGGAAGGTGCCAAGGCGTATTGAACAGACGATTCTCAACTCCCTCAAAGGCGGAGTGGTGCCCAGAACCGGTCTGCCTTACATTGCAGTCGGAAGGAAGGATGAGATCAGTGCCCTCCTCCATGATGTGGATATCATATGCGGCGGAGGTGCTTCTTTCCGTTTCATCACCGGCCGCTACGGTTCAGGCAAGAGCTTTCTCATACAGACCATACGCAATTACGTCATGGACAGAGGCTTCATAGTAGCCGATGCCGATCTTTCACCCGAGCGCCGTCTGCAGGGAACCCGCGGACAGGGGCTGGCAACCTACCGTGAGCTGATCAGCAATCTTTCCACAAAGACAAAACCGGAAGGAGGTGCGCTGACACTGGTACTCGACCGCTGGATAAACAACATACAGGCACAGGTCATGCAGGTGTCGGGACTTTCTGCCGGTGATGAGCGTCTTGCTGCAGAGGTGGAGAGGAAAATATATGAAGTCGTGAATGCCCTGAGCGAGATGGTACACGGCTTTGAATTCGCACGCCTTATATCTCTTTACTACCGTGCCTGTCTTGACGGGGATGATGAGACAAAGGCAAAGGTGAGGCGCTGGTTCCGCGGAGAATACACAGCAAAGAAGGAAGCGAAGGAAGAGCTCGGCATAAACATGATCATCACTGATGATGACTGGTATGATTATCTTAAGATATTCGCCGTTTTCTTCCGCCTTGCAGGATACGAAGGCCTCATTGTTTTCATAGATGAGCTTGTGAATCTGTACAAGATACCGAATTCCATAACCCGGCAGTACAATTATGAGAAGCTTCTCACAATGTACAATGACACCCTGCAGGGCAGAGCCCGCTGCCTGGGCATAATAATGGGTGCTACGCCACAGACAATCGAGGACAGGAGACGCGGCATATACAGTTATGAGGCACTGCGCTCGCGCCTGGCGGAAGGACGGTTCTCCAGACCCGGCGCCAGAGACCTGCTCTCCCCTGTCATCAGACTTGAACCCCTTAAGGCTGAGGAGATGCTCGTACTGTGCGAGAAACTTATGCTCATGCATGCCGATCTGTATTCATATGAATGCAGGCTCACCACCAGTGACCTTGCGCTTTTCATAAAGCTTGAATATTCGCGTATCGGAGCGGATCAGAACATAACGCCCAGAGAGGTGATCCGCGATTTCATTGAGCTTCTGGATCTGCTTTACCAGAATCCCGATATGAGCATAGAGGAAATGATGCACTCAGATGACTTCACCTATACACCTTCCATGGCTGTGTCCGACCAGAGCGGCGAGGAATATGCGGAGTTCACAATATGAACGTGTTTGACCGTTATGCGCCCTTCATTCAGGACTACATTTACAGCTCGGGCTGGAAGGCACTGCGCAGTGTGCAGGATGCGGCGGGAGAGTCCATCTTCAACACTCAGGACAATGTGCTCATCACGGCATCAACCGCATCAGGCAAGACCGAGGCGGCTTTCTTCCCAATCCTCACGCGGATTGACGAAGATCCTCCCTCCAGTGTCGCTGTCATGTACATTGCCCCTCTGAAGGCGCTGATCAACGATCAGTTCGGACGCCTGAGTGAACTGTGTGAACAAGCCGGTATTCCGGTCACGCGCTGGCACGGAGACGTGCCCCAGTCGCAAAAGAGAAAACTCATGCGTAAGCCGCAGGGAATACTTCAGATCACTCCGGAATCCCTTGAATCGTTGATGATCAACAAGCATATGGAAATCCCTTCCCTCTTTGCGGATCTGAGGTTCATCGTCATTGACGAAATCCATTCTCTGCTGAGATCTGACAGGGGACTGCAGACTTTCTGCCTGATAGAAAGAATGTGCGCTCTTGCAGGCTGCCATCCACGCAGGATCGGACTTTCCGCCACCATAGGATCCCCTCAGGCGGCAGGTCAGTTCCTGGCCAGCGGAAGCGGACGAAAAACCGTGATCCCCCGCTTTGACGGAGGAAAGGAAGTGTGGAGACTGTCCATGGAACATTTCTTCAACACATCCCCCCAGGCGGATGAAGGAAAGGATGACAACAGGGTGCCCTCCCTTTCCGTGGAGAAACCGACAGACACGGCTCCGCAGGCGGCAGATCCCGGTATCGGATATATCTTTGAGCACACGAAGGGAAAAAAGTGCCTCATATTCACGAATTCAAGGGAAGAATGCGAAGCTGTATGCCAGCATCTGAGGCACTACTGTGAGGTGAAACACGAGCCGGAACGCTTCCTCATACATCACGGCAATCTTTCCGCATCCTACCGTGAAAGCGCCGAGGAGGAAATGAAGGATGATGACTCGCTCATGTCGGTATGCGCCACGGCAACACTCGAGCTCGGAATCGATATAGGGAAACTTGAAAGAGCCTTCCAGATCGACGCGCCTTTCACTGTTTCCGGCTTTCTCCAGCGCCTGGGCCGTACCGGGCGCAGAGGCAACCCTGCCGAAATGTGGTTCGTCATGAGGGAAGACCATCCCGAAGCCCGTGCGATGATGCCGGACCTGATTCCCTGGTACCTCATACAGGGCATAGCCCTTGTGCAGCTTTATATCGAGGAACGCTTTGTCGAGCCTCCCAGAACAGGACGCCTTCCCTACAGTCTCCTGTACCATCAGACAATGAGCACGCTGGCCGCCGGCGGAGAGATGAGCCCGCGCTCTCTTGCATCCCGCGTGCTCTCCCTTTCCAGTTTCAGGAACATCACTCAGGATGACTACCGGATCCTGCTGCGTCATCTGATTGAAAACGATCATATCTGCAGAAGTGAAAACGGCGGCCTTATACTCGGCCTCACAGGAGAGAGGATCGTGAACAACTACAAGTTCTATGCGGTCTTCCAGGAAAACATCGAGTACTCAGTGCACAGCGGTTCTGAAGAACTGGGAACAATAGTGAAACCGCCTCCTGCCGGTGATAAAATCGCAATTGCGGGAAGAGTATGGCTTGTCGAGGAAGTCGACCACAGAAAGAAGGAAGTGTACTGCACTCTCGTAAAAGGAAGCATCCCCGCCTATTTCGGCGATGTCGCCGGTGACATACATACCCGTATCCTTGAGAGGATGTACAAGGTTCTTGATGAGGAGAAAAGCTACCCATATCTCATGAAACATGCGGTATGCAGGCTCAGGGATGCACGTTCAACCTTCATGAAAGCAGGGATGAAAAACCATCCCCTTGTCCATCTTGGAGGAAACATGTGGGCGCTTTTCCCCTGGCTGGGCAGCTATGCGTTCCTTGCACTTGAAAGATTTCTCAAGCTCCGCTGCGGGAAAGCTCTCTCACTGAAAGGACTGTCCCCATCGCGTCCGTACTACATGCAGTTCACGATGAAGGTCTCTGAAGAAGAGTTTTACAGAATAACCGCACAGGAAGCCTCAAAGGATTTCGATCCGCTGGAACTGCTGTACCCTTCAGAGGTGCCTGTGTTTGAGAAATACGATGAATATGTTCCGCCGCAGCTGGTTAGGAAAGGTTTTGCCGCCGGTGTTCTCGATATAGAAGGAATGAAACAGAGAGTTCTCAGCTGGTCGGAGGACAGAAACACTGCGGGCATATGAGACAGAAAACCTCTCACCTGCCCGCATCATAAGAGCCAGACATGCATATCAGAGTGTTTTCCAGAGGATCATTCCGTCTTCCGGCACACTCTCTAGCACTCCCCTGTCCTTAAGCCATGACAGATACAGCGGATCACCTCATCGCATGATTTCGGCTCACGGCAGAAACCGCAGATTCTCTCAGCAATCTCATTGACCTTGTCCATATTGTACCTGGCAAGTGAGGGAGATAAAACATGACATCAGATGATGTAACATTCTCATAACCGTACCAGCGGCACCAGATCGGAGCATAGACCTGGAAAGCCCAGGCTGAGTAATAGTCAAAGGAATGTCCGTCACGATACCAGCCTTCTCCTGCATAATAGGAAAGAATTGCCTGGGCATGCTCCCTCATATTGTCTTTGTCAATCTCATAGCCCATCATATTGAGAAATGCCAGATCAAGCATGTTGAAAAGCCGCCAGTTCTGGGTCGCAGTCGTGCCTTGAGCGTAATCGCGGATGAAATAAGCTATCCTGTCTTTCTCTTCCTTTGTATATGTATCCCAGATTTCCTTCTTCGTCGTCACGAGGCCGATCACGACGGCACAGGTCTCAACGGTCTGCTGGTATGTATGCAGGCCGAAGGAAGGCTTTGCATCCTTGTCCATATCGCTGTAGCTGAGGACATACTGCTCATCACCTTTCGTGCAGGAACGGAGAATATGATCCTTGTAATATTCCCTAAGCTTCTTGCCGTCAATCACGATATCAGGTTCAATGCTGATAAGCGGAGCCGCAATGAAGAAGCTTCTGGCAAGTCCTTCGTAATACTCCGCCTGCACCTTCCATGCCGGCGTACGGCTGTTGGGGTACGTCACTTCTGTCTCATAACGCGGAACGAGGACCGGGTCGTCCATCGTCTTCACATGGCGGAATACGCCTTCAAGAATATATTTTCCCGCATCTATCCAGTGTTTTCTCGTCAATCCTGTATACGGGCTCAGTTCAAAATCAGGATGCTCAGGTGAAAAAATGCATATCCTTCCTCCTCTTTGTTGTCTGATTCTAGCATGCAGACACGATTTCTGGCTATTGTATTTAACAGGTCCAGACAGAAAACGGAAGGTGCAGCAAAGACTCAGACCTAACAATCAGCATGACCCTGCGGGTTAATGTTCAAACAGATCTTCAAGGGTTATCACATTTGTGAAAACACCGCTGTATTTGTTGTGTACAAGCCCATATGTTGTGATCAGAGTGTTGCGTATTCCCATACCGCGTTTAAGAAAAGGTTCCAGCAGCGCCTGCCGGCGCATGACTGTCCTGTAATAATCGCTATCCACAGTGAACAGATCACTATAGAACTTGATCTCACAAAGATTGACGACATTATCCATTCTGCTTATCAGCAGATCAATCTGAGTACCTTCTTCATCATCATCCCTCTTCGACCATGCAGACTGAGTTGTTTTAACCCCGCTGATCCCGAGAGCTTTCTTTATCTGAGGAATATGATTGAAACAAACATTCTCAAAAGCAATCCCCCTCCACGTGACAACAGGCTGGGAAGACAGATTCTGCAGCCAGAAACCTTCACTCAGAGAATCCCTGCCTTCAACAAATTTCAGATAGAAAATACAGAATGGATCAATCAGTTTGTAATGTACTTTTCTTTTCGAAAAACCAAATGGCACATATTTCATAACAAAATCGCTGGCAATCAATGCCTTCAGTATTGAAGAAAGTGTACTGCCATTGCTGATTTTGAGATATCCGGAAATTTCATCCCGGGTGAAACCAGAGTTTCTCTTGCTGAGGCAGACAACCACATCCCGTACCCTGTCCGGGTTGTCAAAGACAGACAGGAAGAGTCTGCCGAATTCATCTCTGAGCTGTGCACCTTTTGTGAAGAACATATCATCAATGTTCTGAGAAAGACTCTTCTGACGTCTCATATATCCCATATAATAAGGAATACCGCCCATGATCATATAACTCTGAACTATGTCATACCGTGACAGATCAATATTTCTGGATTCAAAATATTCCTCACACTCGCCAAGCGTAAATGGAGAAAGTTTTATCTGGTATGTCAGTCTTCCGTAAAGACCGCCATGGTTATTGACAAGCTTGTTAAGGATCCAGGAATTCGCACTTCCGCATACAACAAGCATGAAATTGGATCTGTGACATGCCCAGCCATTCCAGAAGTTTTCAAGAGCCGTAACAAAGAAAGACCGTGGTGTGTCCATCCATGGAAGTTCATCCAGAAAAACCAGCTGACGCGAACCATCATCTGTTTTCTGCAGTGCCATGGAAAGCATGAAAAAAGCTTCCATCCAGTCACAAGGGCAGTGGTCCGCTTCCAGATTCTGTCTTACCATTGACTCATGAAAAGATTTCAGCTGGGCTTTCAGAAGCCCCTCACCCTTCTTGCCATATTCGACTGGGGAAATTCCCGTATGACGGAATGTGATCCGTCCTTCAAATGTCTGATCAACAAGATAAGTTTTTCCGACCCGTCTTCTTCCATAGATGGCAACAAATTCAGCCATGCCGCTTGAATACAGGTCATTCAGTTCCTGAATTTCCTTCTTACGTCCAACCATATCAGAATTTTAGCAGGAAAATCCGCTGCGAACAAGTCGAAAATACATTTCGCAGCGCAATAAACCCATCAGAATGCTAAAAATACCTTAAGATTCAGAATCTTCCGGAGGTTATGATCAACAGAAAAACAGATTCAGATCATCAGATATCATCTGCATTCCTTCCGCATTGCCTTGTACCCGATTACAACAGCCCATACATATGCACATGTCTTGGGAATCATCAGCATGCCGGTTACAGGAACAGCATCAGAGAACAGGACAACAGGAATGTAACAGGCGAAGCTGAGGGTTATGGCAAGCCACATCCAGCGGAAGGTCGTATCGGAATTTGCCTTTGCTTCCCTGTGGAAAAGAACGATCATCATGATACCGAGGATGGTGAACGGAATGTTCCTGTAAATTCCCCATGAAAGAGGAGAAGCGGCACTCAGCCAGTCGTTCTGAGGCATCAGACAGAGTATGATTCTAATGGCAGCAAGAGCATAGACAGATGAGGTGAGAAGCCTTTCCTTCTTTCCATAGCGCAGCATCCACACGTGGTACAGAATGACATAAAACACTGTCATCGTAATGGAAGTCACAAGCTTGCCGAAACCTAGCGCAGCAGTGTATGACTCCAGCCCGGTCGTGCACAGTGCCACAGCCCGGGGAACAAGATGGAAAGCATCCCCTGCGCCCAGCACTATCGCCATGATACCGAACAGGCTGAACTGCCTGTTGCCACGGCTGTCCTTTACGATAATGATGCCGAGTGTCATGACACTCACAAGATATACAATGTCAAAAGCAGTTTCGAATATAGCCTGCATCAGTTTTTCTCCTCAATTGCCGTAGTTCCATCTCATACTGTTCAGCAAAAGGGACAAAGTCAAGATGTGTAAGAAAGGATCGGGTTGCCTCATCACCGACGTTCACCACACGCAATGTGGATGCTGCAGTATTGTCCCTTATGTCCGTCAGGAGGCTTTTCCCCATACCTCTTCCTCTGCATTCATGAGAGACCGCAAATTGTGCAATGTCGCCTGTTGCGGGATCAGAAACAGCATAAGCACATACACGACCGCCGGCAGAGATTACTGAGAATACATATCGGCCTTTGTCTGAAAGAATGCTTTCAGCTGAATTCTGCCAGGACGGTGATGCATCCTGAAATCCCTTCACATGATCAAAATCGAGCGAGGGGACATGTTCAACATGAAAGGATGAAACACCTTTCAGACGGCTCTTGTCGATCTGAAAACAGGTGAACTCACGTCTGATCTCAAACCCTTTGCGCCTGTAAAGGTTCAATGCCCTTTCATTGTCCCTGATGACCTCAAGAACATACCGTGATACCCCTTCCTGATCCAGAAGACATTTCAGATGCTCAATCATATTTCCGGCTATCCCACGGCTTCTGTACTCTGGAATCACACCTGTCCCCATGTCATATGCAGACAGAATGCCATCATGGACTCTTCTTCCGCTCATGATGAAACCGACAAGCTTTCCATCGGAGAAAGCTCCGGCAGACACCCTGCCGTCATATCCGTTTCTCCTCATGTTCCTGGTAAACCGTTCAAGTGACATATTGACCGGAATCATGTAATCGGAGAAAGCCTCTGCAAAAACTGAGAAAAGTTCATTTACATCTGTGTTTTCAAGACTTGAATACCTGATCATGACAGTTAATATGCTATC
>CASDXQ010000059.1 GCA_949285145.1 uncultured Spirochaetales bacterium
GTCTTTCTCAATCTATCTTGATATCCAGCACTACGATGAGGAAGCCGGGAATCCTGCGGCAAAATATGCCCTCCCGCGCGGCAGACTGTATCTTGCCCTTCATGACGGCAAAGCTGCCGGATGCATAGCACTCCGTCCGCTGTCAGATGACAGATGCGAGCTGAAAAGGCTCTATGTCAGACCAGAGTTCAGAGGTAAGGGAATTGCCAGAATGCTGTGTGGGAGAATACTTGAGGAAGCAGAAAAGACCGGTTACAGGGAAATCTATCTTGATACTCTTCCAGAGCTTTCTGATGCAATAAGGCTGTATGAAAAGCTGGGCTTCACATACACGGACTGCTACAATGACAGCCCGCTGGAGAAGACCGTCTTCATGAAAAAGGTGCTGTAATGAACAATACGGATCTCAAGATGAAAGTCAGAACGCTGATGGACAAGCACTGCAATGGTGAGGGTTCTGTGCGTCCTGTCGATGTTCTCCTTGATCTTGGTTATCTGAAAGAGAAAGATCTGAATGCTTTTCTCTCCGGCCTTGTTCCTTATCTTGAGAAAGTCTGTACGGCAAACCTCAGCAAACTGAAGACATTACTTGATGAAATGTCATCTTATGCAAAAGAAAGAGGATACAAAGAAAGTGTGAGTGCATATAAGCACAAGGGAAAGGTGCTCCGCTTCTCAAAAAGCGGCTCACCTTATATTGAGAAAAAGTATTCAGCCCGCTTCACCAGCCGTTCTCAGCTGACGCGAAAACCCTCAGAGCATTCTCATACCACATCTTGTCGAGAATCCTTTCACTGAGACCTGCATCATGCAGTGCATCGTGAAGAAGGTACATTTTGTCTGATGAGGGGATTTCAAGCTTTACGTCAATGCCGTCAAAATCGGTTCCGATGGCAGGCACGTCCTCCCCTGCAGTCTTGTATATATGCATCACATGACGCACCATGTCGCTTATCCGGCTTTCCCCTTTCCTGTCATCACAAAGGAAGGCAGAACAGAAATTGAGACCGGTGACACCACCGTGATCCGCCAGGATCCTCAGCTGTTCGTCCGTAAGGTTTCTTGTCACTTCAGTAATGCTTCTCGCGTTGGAATGAGTGGCAACGAAAGGACCTTTCACAAGTGATGCGACATCAGCGAAACCTCCATCGCTGAGATGCGAGACATCAATTATGATTCCCAGTCTGGAGCATTCCTCCACGGCTTCAAATCCCTTAGCCTTCAGTCCTTTTTCCATCAGCTGTCCGTCAAATGCAAAAGGACTTCCTTCCGTATTAGGATAAGCCAGTTCGTTTTCATGGTTCCATGTGAGGCCGAAGATTTTCACACCCCACTCTTTCAGGATTTCAAGACGGGAGATGTCGCCTTCGATTGAGGCACCTTCCTCAGTTGTGAGAACAGCATGCACCCCGCCATCGGAAAGATCCGAAACCTTTCTCATCTGCGGTATACCGGCTTTTTCCGTTTCACTCACGAACCTGTCATGAAGCTCATTTACTATCTTCCAGGGAGACTTGTTTCTATCCCTTTCACCCAGATGCTCATGCATCGGAGTGAAAAGCGCAAAGCACTGGGCTGCAGGACCTGTGCCTTCAAGCTTTTTCCTGTCAACGGAAAGTGAAGATGAAACAAGGTCTCCATCTCCCTTTCCTTCCCATAAACTGTATATCGTATCACAGTGCAAATCTATAAGCATTTTCTCCCTCCTAAATATATTTTCCAGTTACGGACTGAACACATTCCCTGACTTTTTCAACCGCTCCGCATGTCACAATTCTGCCGCCGGCAGTACCTCCACCCGGTCCCATATCCACTATGTAATCGGCATTTCTTATCACATCAAGATCGTGCTCGATCACAATCACTGTCGCACCGTTGTCAATCAGGCTCTGGAATACAGACAGAAGAGTCTGTACATCAAGCGGATGAAGTCCTATTGTAGGCTCTGTAGGCTCGTCAAAAACAAACACTGAATCACTCTGGCTGCGTCCCATCTCACTTGCAAGTTTAAGACGCTGGGCTTCTCCGCCTGACAGGCCGGGAGTCTCCTCTCCAAGTGTAAGATAACCAAGCCCGAGATCCTGCAGTGTCTTAAGTCTCTGGAGTATAATCTTCTGCCCTGTTATGGCTTTAAGCGCGCTGTTCACATCCATGTCCATCAGCTGGCCGAGTGAGTATTCCTCTCCTTTTTCATTTATGTACTTTATATCATCAATATCCTTGCTGTAGCGGGAACCCCGGCATTCAGGGCATGGAATGTCAACATCGGGAAGGAACTGGACATCAAGGCTTATTGAACCTGTGCCGTCGCAAACCGGACAGCGGAGCTTTCCGGTGTTATATGAAAAATCTCCGGCTTTATATCCTTTTTCCTTTGCTGAAGGAAGTTTTGCAAAAAGCTTCCTGAGTTCATCATGCACATTGGCATAAGTTGCAACGGTAGATCTTATGTTTATTCCTATCGGCGTTGCATCAATAAGCTTGACATGCTTTATGCCAGCTGCCTCAACTGATCTTACATGCTCAGGAAGTTTTTCACCTGAAACCGCTGCTGCAAGCGCAGGGACAAGGCTTTCCAGTATCATTGTGGTCTTGCCGGAACCCGATACGCCTGTGACAAGTGAAAGTCTGCCGCGCGGGAAACACACATCCAGAGGTCTGACCGTATGGATACTGTCAATTGAAAGCTTTATGCTCCCGTATTTGAAAATCTCATCTTCAGCAATCTGCTTTCTTATTCTCTCAGGAGTCTTTTTCAGAAAAGGACCAATCATGGAAGAAGGATTCTTCATGATTGAATCAAGAGTACCTTCAGCAATTATGTATCCGCCGTTCTTTCCGGCTTCAGGACCAAGTTCAATCAGCCAGTCCGCTGCCTTGAGAATCTCTGTGTCATGATCAACAAGAACCACTGAATTGCCATCCGCAACCAGATCCTTCATGACTGCCTTCAACCCTGCAATATTGGCCGGATGAAGTCCGATTGAAGGCTCATCAAGCACGTACAGCACACCTGTTGTACGGTTTCTTACGGCACGGGCGAGCTGTACTCTCTGTCTTTCTCCTGTCGAAAGCGTATTCGATGCCCTGTCGAGTGAAAGATAGCCAAGGCCGAGATCAAGGAGACGTTTTGCGTTATCACGGAAAGACTCGATTATGCTTTCAGCCATAGGACGCATCTCCTCAGGTATAGACGATGGTACTTTCTCAACCCATTCACTGAGCTGTGACAAAGTCATTGATGTGGCTTCGGCAAGATTTATTCCCATTAGCAACGGAGATCTTGCCGCATCGGAGAGTCTGCTGCCATGACAATCAGGACATGGCTCCACACGCAGGAATTTCTCAACTCTCTTCATTCCTGCCTCATCCTTGACTTTTGACAGTGCGTTCTCAACAGTATGAACAGCACTGTAATACGTGAAATCAAGCTCGGCAAAATCATTGCTGTTCTTTGCCTTATAGAGAATATGCTTCTTCACTGCAGGTCCGTCATATACAATTTCCTTCTCCTCATCGGTAAGATCTCTGAATGGAACATCTGTACGCACTCCCATGGCACGGCATACATCAACCATCAATGACCACATCAGAGAATTCCACGGAGCGACAGCTCCTCCTTCTATTGTAAGGCTCTCATCGGGAACAAGAGAGGACCTGTCAACTGTACGTATCGTGCCTGTACCATCACATTTTTTGCATGCACCGCTGCTGTTGAATGCGAGATCCTCTGCAGACGGACCGTAAAAATGCACTCCGCATACAGGACAAACTATTTCCTTATCGAGGGCAACGCACATAGATGGAGGAGCATAATGCCCGTTCGGACAGCGGTGTGATGCAAGACGAGAAAACATCAGGCGGAGAGAATTGAGAAGCTCACTGCTGGTGCCGAATGTACTTCTTATTCCCGGCACTCCGGGCCTCTGGCGCAGTGCAAGCGCTGCCGGGATATACAGCACATCATCAACAAGCGCACGTTCAGCCTGTGTCATCCGGCGCCGTGTATATGTTGAAAGGCTTTCAAGATAGCGCCTTGAGCCTTCCGCATACAGCACGCCAAGTGCAAGGGAAGATTTTCCTGAACCGGATACTCCTGCAATTGCACATATTTCATTAAGCGGGATATCAACATCTATATTCTTGAGATTATGAACCCTCGCACCGATGACTTTTATGTTTTTGATCATACCCCTGATTATACAGAAAAGCCGGCATCAGAGACACCGGCTTTCGATATTTTAAATATCCAGTTCCATCAATATCCGAAGAGACCCGGCTTGAGGAAGAACGGAATATATGTGACAAGAAGAAGTCCGACAACCATGACTGCGAATAGCGGAAGCATCTTCTTTGCGGTTGATTCAAGACTTGTCTTACCAACAGCACAACCGACGAACAGTGCGGAACCTACAGGAGGTGTGCAAAGACCGATTGCGAGGTTGAAGATAAGCAGGATACCGAAGTGTACTGTGCTCATGCCGAGCTCTGTGACAACAGGAAGCAGGATCGGTGTCATGATCATGATAAGCGGAGCCATGTCCATGAAACATCCGAGGATGAGCAGAAGCACGTTGATGATCAGGAGAAGAACAACTGCATTGTCTGTAACTCCGATGAGACCATTTGTGATTGCTTCAGGAATTCTGAGCCTTGTCATCATGTAAGCAAATGCCTTTGCAGATGCGATAAGGGTAAGAACAACGGACAGAGTCTTGAGAGAGTTCTTGATAACCTTTCCGAAGTTTCTGATCTTATCAGTGCGGAAGACAAAGTACGTGAGGATGAAGGTGTAGAAACAAGCTACAGCAGAGCTTTCTGTTGCAGTGAAGATACCGACACCTGTACCGACCATGATGATAACAAGTGTGAACATAGGAAGGATTGCCTTTCCTACGATGCCCATACAAGGACCGAACTTGAACTTTCCGTTCTCGTCTTTTCCCATCCATCTGACTTTCTCGTCCTTGAACATCTTCTCGCCCTTCGGGAAGTTGTACTTCTTGCCGAGGAGGAAACAGATGAACATGAAGCCGAGACCGAGACCGAT
>CASDXQ010000060.1 GCA_949285145.1 uncultured Spirochaetales bacterium
ACTATCCTGATGAAGTAAATGATGAAAACTACTGTCAGATCAGATTCTCTACAAGAAAAACTGAACTCTGGATTGACGGTAATTCTTCTATCATCTCATTCTGATTCTGTTGCTTTCATCCCATCGGCAAGTCAATGGGGTTTTCGCAACATCCCTATAACCAACGTTTCTTTGTATGCAATATAAGATTTGTGTGTCACAAAAGGATGCTCACCTGCTTCAAGTATGCATGCAGGATCATTCAAAGGAGATCCCTCTTTCCACGAACTCAGCATCACACAAACATACTGTTGTCTCTCAACAATCTTAGTACAACGAAAAATAGATGAAAATCATCATGCGGAAATTTGAACAGAAAAGAGTCGCCAGGTGAAAGATGCACAAACAACCTCACCTTTGTGAAAAAGACAGATTATGAATGTATGCTGACATTCTTATATCAGAAGCAGCTTCTTCTCTTTTATTATCATCGGAAATAGTTGCCTGCAGAATATCTTCAATTGGAAGCGGAATTCTCGAATCGCCGGGGTTATGCCACTCAGGAAAAGCATGGGTGATATCCGAAAGATCAAACTGATCTTTTCATTTATACTCCGAATTGACAGTTTCCAATAAATCCCTCTCCTCCTGTGAAAGGAACCTCTGACTAAATGTTTTTTTTAATATGACATCGTACCCTCGTGTCTTTATTGAAGAATTCCACGGGCTGTCACTTGGATATTCATCTGCATGTTTTATACAGTCCAGGATACTTGTCGGAACAGGGCCGTATTTCATGGAAAAATAAGAATCAGTCGTAATGGAAGAATGATACATAGTCAAAGACCTGCGATCAGCAATATATAAAAGCTTGATAAGCTTCATATAAGGAAGACAGCCACCATTAGCAGAAAGAAGACAGGATGCCGCTTCTCTGCCGCCTTCTGTTCATCAAATATATACTTCAATGTTTCCGTATTCTGTCTTACTTCTGACATATATCTTAAGTCTCCGACCTAATTATTAAAGTAATAACAGAAAATCGTCAACTGAAATGAGAGAATGCATTCAACAACAGAAAACAGCACAAAAAACTAATCCATAACTGAATCTGCTACCAGCAAACAAGGTTTAAACAAAAAACTCCGGGATGAATCCACCCCGGAGGAAATAATCATAAGAGGATGGGAAACTTTTATCTCTGGACACGTCCGGAGCCGTCACCCTTGCAAAGAGCCTCGACTTCGCTGAGTCTTGAGAGATTGAAGTCACCGTCGATTGAGTGCTTAAGGCAGGATGCCGCAACTGCGAAGTTGATTGCATACTGCTCATCATCATAGTGGCTGAGGCCGTAGATGATACCTGCCGCGAATGAGTCGCCGCCGCCTACTCTGTCGATGATATCAGTGATCTCATAATGCCTTGAGAGATAGAAGCCTGTCTTTCCGGAAAGAGCTGCCGACCAGCCGTTTCTGTCTGCCGACTTGCTTTCCCTGAGTGTGATTGCAACAACCTGGACATTCGGGAACTGCTTCTTCACTTCATTTGCAAGAGCTTCATATACCTTGGTGTCAAGCTCGCCGCTTGTGACATCGCTGTCAGCCTCGATACCGAGACACTTCTGAATGTCTTCCTCGTTTGCGATGATGACATCCGCATACTTTGCAAGTTCTCTCATCACTTCGGGAGCCTTCTTGCCGTAATTCCACAGCTTCTTCCTGTAATTGAGGTCAATTGAAACTGTCGCACCTGCAGCCTTGGCCTGCTTCATGGCCTCAAGAGCACAGTCTGCAGCTTCCTGGCTTACAGCCGGTGTGATGCCTGTTGTATGGAACCATGTCGCACCTTTCATGATGGAAGCGAAATCAAAATCCTTTACTGTTGATTTTGCGATTGCGCTTTCAGCTCTGTCGTATACGACGAGGGACGGGCGCTGATTGGCACCTGTCTCGAGATAGTAAATACCAAGTCTTGAACCCTTGACCTTGTTGATTGCAGAAGTGTCGACACCATACTTCATGAGTTCTCTCACGCAGGCCTCGCCTACTGCATTGTCAGGAACTGCCGAGACGAACTGAGCGTCGGCACCGAAAATTGAAAGAGATACAGCTACGTTTGCCTCTCCGCCGCCGAATGTGGCTTCAAGTGACGGGCTCTGGAAAAGACGCTGTCTTTCAGGGCTCTTGAGACGGAGCATGATTTCACCGAATGTAACGTATTTGTTAGACATATATGCCTCCATTTTTCTTGATGCTATTCATTCTATGGTAGAAAAAAACATACGTCAATAAAAATTATCGGAACATTGTTTCATTTTTCCGTTTCATTTTCCAAAAACCCGTGTTATAATACTTTTATCAAAGTTAAAAGGAGAAGAGAAAGACTATGACAAAAGCTGAACTCATGAAGTTTTTCCACGATATCGGAATCGTGCCTGTAGTCAAGATTGACGATGCTGAAAAGGCAGTTCCGCTTGCAAAGGCAATGATCAGAGGCGGCCTTCCTGTTGCGGAAATCACATTCCGCACCGCAGCAGCAGAGGAAGCCATAAAGAGAGTGACAAAGGAATGCTCCGAAATGGTTGTCGGAGCCGGTACTGTGATCAATCCTGAAATCGCAAAAAAAGCAGTAGCGGCCGGAGCACAGTTCATCGTATCCGCAGGTCTCAACCCGGAGACAGTGAAATGGTGCAACGAGAACAACATCCCCGTGGTTCCCGGTGTATGCACACCTTCTGAAATCGAGCAGGGTCTCGCACTCGGCCTCGACACACTCAAGTTCTTCCCTGCAGAGGCAAGCGGCGGTGTCGGAATGCTCAAGAATTTCGCAGGTCCTTTCTCTCAGGTGAAATTCATGACAACAGGCGGCATCAACGCATCAAACGTCACTGACTATGCAAAGTGCGGCAACGTCATCACAATCGGCGGCAGCTGGATGGTGAAGGCCGATCTCATCGAAAACGAGAACTGGGACGAGATCACACGCCTGTGTGCCGAAGCCCTCAAAGCTGTCCAGGGTCTTGAATTCGTACATGTCGGCATCAACAACGCTGATGAGGCAGAGGCTGCAAAGGCTGCAAAGATGTTCGAGGCATTCGGACTGAGCACAAACAAGGGCAACTCATCAACATTCATGGACAAGGACATCGAGCTCATGCACAAGCCTTTCTACGGAACGAAGGGACACCTTGCATTCCGCTGTATCGATCTGGACACCTTGCATTCCGCTGTATCGATCTCGAGAGAACAGTATACTACCTCTCAAAGTTCGGCTTCACCGTAAAGGAAGAGAGCGTGAAGTATGATGCTAAGGGCAAGATGAAGGTCTGCTATTTCAATGAGGAGATCGGAGGTTTCGCAATCCACCTCGTAAAATAATTCATGCAGTCACCTGAAATGACTGAAAAAAGGCCGCTCCGACTGGAGGCGGCCTTTGCTGTATCTGAGCAAGATGTCTGTACAATTATTCTTCCAGAGGGATATAAATATAAGGAGCGGCTTTCTTTCCCATCCTATGCTCAATTGCATTGACGGCCAGGAATGTGAGCGTTCCTACTGCGCAGCCGAATCGGCAGGAAGGATGCCGAGGTAGAAATCACCGCCGGAAAGGATCGCCAGAAAACGACTCCAACCGTTCCCGTCTTGATGGAAATCCTTCCCGCATTCTTCGTGGCTTTCGTCATGACAAGGCCCGGCCCGTATGCGGCAAAAGGTCCTGAACAGCGGATTGCGGATGCGAATGTGTTCATCATTATGATATTGACGCCGAGGAAGCTTATCATCATGGCAATGACACAGAAGATGACATTGGAAAGCCTTGTGTAGAAGATTGTCATCCTGTCATCAAAAGTTCACCTTAAAGTTAGATTTCACAATATCATTCATGAACATGGTGGACATGCACAGCAGGTTAGAATCCGAGCTGGACATGGTCGCGCTTATGATGGCGGTCTTCTCATCCTTCGCGCTTTCAAAACGGCAGATCAGCTCCGGTCCTGAGAGAAATGTGCAGAAGTAAGTAAATTTTAACCGGAAATCTTACATCGTCATATGAAAGATATATGACAAAAAGGGAATATTATCCTTTTTTCCCTTTTCTCCTGAATGCAAAGGCAGAGACTGAATACATCACGCACCACAGAATAACAACAAGGAAGAAGGCCGGTATAAGATACCACGGACGGCCAAAAACATCCTCCAGAAGAGAAAGAGGGTTACCTTCCCCCGCCCCGTTGATGAAGAAGAAACTGATCCCGAGACTGACATTTATGATCTGTATAACAATGAGCACAATGGCGAGAAAAGGGATAATGCGCACCAGCTTTTTCACATCAGGCCTAAATCCGCCTGCAAGCAGCAGGACCGGATACATGAAAAGCAGGGCGTGCACCGTGAAACTGTGGATGGTCATGAGGTTGAGAAGCGGCAGCATCGTCCATGAACAGAAAAGCAGCGCCGCAGCTGCCGCCGGAAGACATAAAGCGAAAAGAGCCTCTGCCACATAACGGCTGCCTGTGATCAAATGAATGAGGACAATGAAGATGTTTATGGAACACAGATGCAGAGGAAGGTAGTCCCAGTTGAACTGTCCTGTGGAGAACAGGAGTATCTGTTTTACAGCCTCATCAGCAAGGAGGAGAATGGAAATAACAAGTCTTATGATGAAACGTGTCTTATCGCTGCTTTTTCTGTACAGCAAGGCTGCCGATACTGTGACAAGTGCGATTGATGCCAGCCATATCAGATGGCCGGAAGAGAACAGAGAAAAGCCCATTCCCGGAGGAATTGTTTCCTTCACGCAGAAAAACGTGTTCATGGGACTCATCATAAGACATGCCTTCCCTTTTGTTAAGAGAAGGCATGAAGGAGAAAAAAACAAAAAGTCAGAAAATGATCACTCCATGATGAAATCCTGAGAGGCACC
>CASDXQ010000061.1 GCA_949285145.1 uncultured Spirochaetales bacterium
CCGGACAGGAAATCATCAATCAGCAGAACCTGGTATGAAGAATATTTCTTCAGCTTCTTGTAATACTTCTGAATATCTTCACCCCTGAGCATCGTGAGCGTGTCGACAAGCCTGACGTAATCGATGTAGAGGCATTTGACGCCTTTTGCACAGATCTCGTAACCGAGAGAGACCAGCATATAGGTTTTCCCAACACCCGACTGACCGAATACGCATACATTCCTTCTGTTTGTCAGGAATGAGAGCTCTTTCACCTGCCTTACAATATTATCATTGTAGATTCGTCCATCATGCGTATACAGCTGGTTCACATCACCCATCATTCCGGAAATTGAAGAGAGCCGGATTAATGCAGCAGTCTTGCTGTTGTGACGTTCCACATATTCATCGCTGACGATCTGCTTCAGAAAATCAAGAACAGGCAGTTCGAAAGATGCGGGATCATCCATCATCCTTTCAAGAGACTCGGCCATTACAGGAAGCTTGAGGTAATCAAGCATCTGGAGAATATCATTGCATCCGCTACTCATCTCTCCGCCTCCTGTTTTCTGATGAGATCAGAGAGCGAATACTCGCTGTCCGGCACCTTGTAACGCATCTGAGAATCCGCAATCTTCTCCCCTGAGAGGGCCTCAGCCTTTATTATGTTCTTAACATAAGTGTAGTTCGGCCTGCCGACTTCCAGAGCACTTAGACAGCACTGTTCCAGTACATCAGCACCATACTTCCTGCTGAAATTGAGTATTCCATAGCATGCTCTGAAGCTCTGGTTCGGGTATTTGCGGGATGAGAGCACCTTTTCTATCACCGCTCTGGTGTTCGGCCCTATCTGCCCTGCCTTAGCCATGAAATAATCAGGGGTCCAGTATGAATAGTCGCTGGCAGTCCTTGGCGCAGTCTCTTCGTCATAAATCCAGCGATGTTTATCATAGCTGCGCCTGTATTCTTTTATCTTGTCTCCGGACTTTGACCAGATGCTGACGGTGAAAGCCGTTGCTCTGACCTCTACTATGGAACCGACGTGCTTCTTTGGCATAAGATAGTAGTTGCCATCAAAGCTGACTGAGAGGTCAGGCGCCACTTTTGCTTCTTTTCTCTGTATGTATTCGAATCTTTGCGAGGGAAGAGGCAGAAGTGTATTCTTCTCATCACTGAGGAACTTGTCATAGCGGGAATAATCGAGGTCTTTGAAATTTTCACTGTTCCTCTTGTCGGTTCTTTTCCATAGTTCGCAGTTCAACTCATCTAGGGAAAAGAAGGTCATGTCAGCCATCTCGACCAGTATGTCCTGGGTGACGACTTTCACTGCATTCTCTACAGCCGGCTTCCATCTTGGTTTTCTGACAGCCGCAGGAAGAATCGCAGTGCCATAATAATCAGCCCAGTTCTGGAATGTCTCATTCATAGACGGATCAATCCAGTCCTTATTGTTATTGACAGCGACCTTGCAGTTGTCGGGAGTGATGAGCGGAGTGATGCCTCCGAAGTAATAGATTGCGTTGTTGCACACGCGAATCCAGTTCTTCTCGTCGCAACAGGTCAGGCCTTCAGCATAGAAGTAGCTGCTGTATGAAAGCGTGGCGATGAAGATTGTCACATCGATGTCATCCTCACTGAGATGTGCGCTTTTCAAGCTCAGCTTCATGCCGGCATAGTCAAGCTCAATATTCTCTCCTGGATTGCGCAGGATGTGGCTGACCGTTTCCTGTCCATCCACCCAGTCCGCCACCTTCTGACAGAACTGCCGGTAGCTGTAAGGCTTTTTGCCGTTCACAACTCCGACCTGATTGTAAAGTCTCCACTGGCGTTTCAGTGTCTGTCCCTTCTTCTTGAGCGATGAGACTACTTTCTCATACTCCGGTTCTCGGAACTGGGAATGCTGGCCATCCTCAGTATTCGTCTTGTAAAGCAGAGTCCATATCCGCTCATTCGTGACTTCCTCAACCAAAGGATATGACAGTACATTCCTGTCACATGCCTCGAAACGTGAGAGGAATTCCGCGATTGTCGTCTTCCCACATTTGAGGATGGCGGCAATCTCCCTTGTGCTCTTTCTTTGTCCGTACTTCAGAAAAAGCACTCTCTTGCAATCGACCATATGTCGACCTCCTGATAAAAGTTTCGGCTTCTCAAGAAGCCGTTATCAGGAAGTTTACATCTCTATTTTTGCTGTCCGCCAATCTCCACCCAGCTGTCCGCTAGTTAGCGCACACCTGTCCCGTTTCAGACGCCATATGCAATTGCATGGCGCGCGTAAAATAGGACAGCGGGGCGTTTTTGGACGGACAGTAGTGCGGGAAGTGCCGGACAGTATCTGCGGCGGGTTCTAACCAGCCGCAGATAAGGAGAACCTCACTCTTCCTTTGAGATGACTACAAGGTAAGCCTTGTCGACAAGACGGCGTCTTATGGCATCTGCATCACCTTGAGTTGAGTTGCCGCCGGAAAGCATTTTCGGCCATTCCTGAGGATCGTACTGGGTGCCTATTATCGTCGGGTTCCCGGCCTTTGTTTAGTTTAGCCTGAAAACACCGAAGAATTTCATTTGGAATTCCATAGAAGTTTCACATATGGAAAAAGGTGAAAATTCTGAGGTGCACTTGTGTTT